>PPEA01000348.1 GCA_002967005.1 Mycobacterium talmoniae | reverse complement strand
CGGCGGCCGCGAAGCGGCCCAGGCCCAGCGCGTCGGCGGTGAGCCCGGTCAGCGCGTCGGCGGCCGCCTCCGGGTCGTCGCCGGCCAGCGCCAGCGCGCGGCCGTCCCACCCGCGGGCCAGCGCGTGCCAGCCGAGCCTGGCGCAGAAACGAGGCCTGGGTGCTGTGCGCGAGGGAGGCCAGCGGCCCGGTGGCGCGGTCGCGCAGCAGCACGGCGAGGTCGGCCCCGGGCGCTGCCGTAGCGGCCCTGCCCGCCGGCGGCGACGGCGCGCAGCCAACGCTGCTGGCCGGTCGTCGCCGTCGGCAACGGCCAGGTTCCGGGTTCACTGCCGAAGGCGGCAGCGCGCAAGGTGGTGTCGCTCATCGAATGACGCCGGGAACGGTCAGTGTGTCGAACACATCAGTTAATAGTTTGTAGTTTCCACGTTACGGCGATATTAATCGCCGGGGCGGCGGCGCTAACCGCGGGTCCGGCACCGCGGGAGGTGAACTGGGAAAATCGAATTTCGCGCGCGGCGGTGGTAACCGGACAGCGTCCGACACACATAGCAACCACGTCGTAATGATGAACGCGACGTAAATTCTCACCCTGCGGTTATGCCGGAACTGTGCACCGGCCGTGTTGACTGGATTTCCGGCGCCACCCTAGCTTGTGTGGCGAGTAGTCATCGGCGACTCCGCAAATCCCGCACCCAGAGAGGGGTTCCCCCCATGCCCATGCCGGAGCAGCTCCCCGGACCCAATGCAGATATTTGGGATTGGCAACTGCGGGGCGCGTGCCGCGGTGTCGATTCATCGGTGTTTTTTCATCCCGATGGTGAACGCGGTCGGGCGCGGGCACAACGCGAAAGGCGCGCTAAGGAGTTGTGCCGGAACTGCCCGGTGCTTACCGAATGCCGTTCGCACGCGCTGGCCGTCGGCGAAGCCTACGGAATTTGGGGCGGCCTGTCCGAAGGCGAACGCGACATTCTGCTCAAGCGCAACCTGCGCGGCATCCGCCGCAGCGCTTAGCGGGGCGCTTGACGCTTGACGGTTGACGCCGGGCCTGTACTCGGAGCGTGATTTCGCGCGATTTGACGCGCTGAGTACAGGCTCGCCATTTTCATCGGTCAACGGTATGGACACCCGCGGGCCCATCCGGATGGCAACCATGCGGACAACGGCCCGTCCATGGCTGCACGTGAAGCCGGAAATCTACCCGCTACTGCGGGTGGTTTCGGGTCAACTGCGGTCCCGCACATCGAGTGTGAATCCTGGGCTTCGACCGTGCATCGTGGGCGAGAAAACCACGAAACTTCCGCCCTGCGTTCACACTCGAAGCCGCCAGTGCACACTCAACGCCTGCAGGGACAGACGGAACGCGGCCAGCGGACAGGCGTGCGGATCATGGATCGACAAGCGGGACACCCCCCGTTGTAAGCCGGGATACGCAATGACGAGGAGACGCAAACGCCATTCCAACCGGAAATGGGGGCGTTTGCGTCTGTTCGCGCGAGGAGCGCTAGGGACTAGTGCGCGTGGCCGTGGTGGCCGTGGGCGTCCTCGTCCTCCTCGGCCGGCTTCTCCACCACCGCGGTCTCGGTGGTGAGCACCATGCGGGCCACCGAGGCGGCGTTGAGCACCGCCGAACGGGTCACCTTCACCGGGTCGATCACGCCGTCGGCGGCCAGGTCGCCGTAGTTCAGCGTGGCCGCGTTCAGCCCGTGCCCGGCCGGCAGCTCGGCGACCTTGCTGGTCGCCACCGCACCGTCCAGGCCGGCGTTGGTGGCGATCCAGTACAGCGGTGCGCCCAGCGCCGCGGAGAACACCTCCACCCCGAGCGCCTCGTCACCGGTCAGCGACGACGCCAGCTGGGTCAGCGCCTTGCGGGCCTGCAGCAGCGCGGTGCCGCCGCCGGCCACGATGCCCTCCTCCACCGCGGCCTTGGCGGCGTGCACGGCGTCCTCGACGCGGTGCTTACGCTCCTTGAGCGCGGTTTCGGTGGCGGCGCCGACCTTGATGACGGCGACCCCGCCGGCCAGCTTGGCCAGCCGCTCTTCGAGCTTTTCCCGGTCCCAGTCGGAGTCGGTGGTCTCGATCTCGGAGCGCAGCTGCTTGGCGCGGGCCGCGATCGCCTCGTCGGTGCCACCGCCGTCGACGATGACGGTGTCGTCCTTGGACACCACGACCCGGCGGGCCGAGCCCAGCACGTCCAGCCCGGCCTCACGCAGCACCAGCCCAACGTCGGGGTTGACCACTTGGCCGCCGGTGACGATCGCCAGATCCTCCAGGAACGCCTTGCGCCGGTCGCCGAAGAACGGTGCCTTGACCGCGACGGCCTTGAGCGTTTTGCGGATCGCGTTGACGACCAGGGTCGACAGCGCCTCACCCTCGATGTCTTCGGCGATGATCAGCAGCGGTTTGCCGGCCTCGGCCACCTTTTCCAGCAGCGGCAGCAGGTCGGGCAGCGAGCTGATCTTGTCGCGGTGCAGCAGGATCAGGGCGTCCTCGAGGACCGCTTCCTGCGAGTCGAAGTCGGTGACGAAGTACGCCGACAGGAAGCCCTTGTCGAAGCCGACCCCGTCGGTGATCTCCAGCTCAGTGCTCAACGTGGACGACTCCTCCACGCTGACCACGCCGTCGCCGCCGACCTTGGTCATCGCCTCGCCGACCAGTTCGCCGACCTGCTCGTCGCGCGACGACACCGTCGCCACCTGCGCGATGGACTCCTTACCGGACACCGGGATGGCCGCGGCCAGCAGCGCCTCGGAGACCGCGTCGGCCGCCTTGGAAATACCGGCGCCCAACGCGATCGGGTTGGCGCCGGCCGCGACGTTGCGCAGCCCGCCCTTGATCAGGGCCTGGGCCAGCACCGTCGCGGTGGTGGTGCCCTCGCCGGCGACGTCGTTGGTCTTGGTCGCCACCGACTTGACCAGCTGGGCACCCAGGTTCTCGAACGGGTCCTCCAGCTCGATCTCGCGGGCGACCGAAGACCCCATCGATGGTCACCGTGGGCCCGCCGAACGCCTTGGCCAGCACCACGGTGCGGCCGCGGGGGCCCAGCGTGACCCGGACCGCGTCGGCGAGCTTGTTGACCCCGGCCTCCATCGCGCGCCGCGCGGTTTCGTTGAACTCAATCTGCTTACTCATAGGTCTTTCCTCACGTAACGCGTACCGCCCCGGATATCACCCGTGGTCACGGGGATCTCCGGGGCGGTACACGATGGTTCGATGGAGGCTTACTTGGAGACGACGGCCAGCACGTCGCGGGCGGACAGGATCAGGTACTCCTCGCCGTTGTACTTGATCTCGGTGCCGCCGTACTTGCTGTAGATGACGACGTCACCCTCGGACACGTCCAGCGGGATCCGCTTCTCGCCGTCCTCGTCCCAACGGCCGGGGCCGACGGCGACGACGGTGCCTTCCTGCGGCTTCTCCTTGGCGGTGTCGGGAATGACCAGACCGGACGCGGTCGTGGTCTCGGCCTCGTTGGCCTGTACGAGGATCTTGTCCTCGAGTGGCTTGATGTTCACGCTCGCCACGATTGGAGCCCTCCACTTGATCAGGGTGTGGGCTCGGGGCTGCTCCCCGAACCCTTCGGAATTACCAGGTGTTCGGCATTCGTCCGTCCCCTCGCGCCGTCGTCGCGGGTGCCGACACAGGGGTTGGCCGACTGCCACCTAGCACTCTATACACGCGAGTGCTAGCACTCAAGGTCGGGCTTGTGCTTCTCTGGCCGGGCCACGCGCGTGTTTTCCAAAAAATTCGCCGACGGCTAATACTGAGTCCATGCTCACCTTCATCCGCACCGCGCGCCGCGCCGTCGCCGTGGCCGCGCTGATCGTCGCGGCCAGCCTCGGCCTGGCCGCGGCTCACCCACGCCCGAGATGTACGGCGACCCCGAGGCCGCCGCTCCCTACTGGCGCTACCAGCACCAGGAAGACTGCGGCCTGATGGCCGTTGCCGACGTGGTCGGCCAGCTCACCGGCCACGAACCCACCCAAGTCGGCATCGAGCTGCGCGGGGTGTTCACCAAAAGCGGATCCCACCAGGGCTCAATCTATGAGTTCGACGGCACCGCCCCCGCAGACCTGGTCCAGCTGCTGCAGCACTACGGCATCGAATCCGAGCTGACCACCGGCAACACCATGGAGGGACTGGAGCAGGACCTGGCCGGCGGCCACAAGGTGATCGCCGGGCTCAACGCCGAAACCATCTGGAACTACCCGCCGGGCCAGGGGCAGCGGACCCAGGCCGACCACGCCGTCGTCGTCACCGGAGTCGACACCGACGCCGACATCGTCCACCTCAACGACAGCGGCACCCCCAACGGGCGCGACGAGCAAATCCCGATGGCCACCTTCACCCAAGCCTGGGCAACCGGCGACAACCTGCTCATCGTCACCCAGCAAACCGGCACCTGAGGGAAGTGATTCGAACCCGACGAGCGGGCGGCGCGCGCCGCCCGCGTCCCAGCGCGTCACCGGCTGGTCTGAGCGGCCGGGCACCCGATACGAACGCCGGTTCGGATGGGCAAACAGTGATCGAGCTACACCCGTGAGCCTCCTTCTGCGGTACGTCGCCCGCAGCGACGTCGGCTCGGTCCGCCGTAACAATGAGGACTCGGCGTATGCCGGTGCGCACCTGTTGGCCGTGGCCGACGGGATGAGCTCGTGGGACGGCAGCCTCGAAGCCGGGGCGGTGGCTTCCCAGCTGATGATCGGCGCGCTGGCGCCGCTCGACGACGATGAGGCCGGCGGGGACCTGCTGAGCAGGCTCGACGAAGCGGTGCGGCAGGGCAACGCGGCGATCGCCGCCCACAACGTCGCCGAACCCGAGGGGCAAGGCGGGGCAACCACACTCACCGCGATCCTGTTGGCCGGCGACGGCTTGGGGCTGGTGCACATCGGTGACTCGCGCGCCTACCTGTTGCGCGACGGCGAACTGACGCAGATCACCAAGGACGACACGTTCGTCCAAACCCTGGTCGATGAAGGGCGAATCACCCCTGAAGAGGCGCGCAACCACCCGCAACGCAATCTGATCATGCGGGCGGTGGACGGCCGCCGCGAGATCCAACCGACGCTGACGATGCGTGAGGCGTTGGTCGGGGACCGTTACTTGCTGTGCTCCGACGGGCTATCCGACCCAGTCCGCGATGAAACGATTGCCGAAGCCCTGCAGATCTCCGACCTCACCTCCAGCGCCGACCGGCTCATCGAGTTGGCTCTGCGTGGGGGCGGGCCGGACAACGTCACCGTCGTCGTCGCCGAAGTTGTCGACAACGACCACGCGGCCGTCGCGGGTCAGGTTTAGTTCCTGGCGTGGGTAGGGCGCCGGACGGAGGTGAGCCCGCCGCGGCGCGGGCCGCAAATGGGTCCGCGGCCTCGCCGACCACCACCTGCAGCAACCGATGGTGACCACGCCAGTAGCCAGGCCGGCATCCGGGCGAATATGTGGACTCGCCCCTTCGCGCTGCCGGTACGCTCACGGTCATGCTCAGGGTCCAACCCCGACGACCGGCCAGCCTGATCGCCGCCGCCCTGGTCGCGGCCGTGGCAGGGTGCACTAGCACGGTGCCAGGTTCGCCGGTCACCGCGACGAACGCGCCCGGCAGCAGCGACGGGGTCGATGTTGCGCAGCTGGATCCGGGCAACTACCCGACCAAACCGCAAGCGCCGCTAGGCAACGCCGGTGACGACCGCAAGGGCGCCTGGATTGAGGCGCGCCGGATGGCCAACAACGTTGTCGGCCCCTGGGAAGTGGACCCCGCGCTGATCTCCGCCGAACAAGCGATCGGGGTGGTCGGGGTGGTCAAGGACGGCAACGCGTTGAGCATCATCCTCGGCGACGGCGAACCGATCGGGGCGGCCGCCACCGCGCACAACTTCGTCGTGGGTTTCAGCAGTAGCCGCAACGCGTACACGGGACCGGCGAAGGCCGAGAACCAACAAAAGTCGTTGACCAATCTGGTGTTGCGGTTCCCCAGCCCCGAGGACGCCGCCGCGGCCGCCACCGAGATGACCGCCGCGAGTGCCACCGTACAGGGGTTTGCCACCACCGAGCCCAAACCGACCCGACCGATGCCGATCCCCCGCAACGCGGCGACGTCGGCGGTGACGTTCGACTCGCTTGGCGGCGCCGACGTGCTGGCCTACACCGCGCACGGCACGTATGTGCTGTGCCAACAAGCGTATTCGAAGGACGGGCCGGACGCCGCGGCCGAGCTGATCGCCACCACGCTGGACAAGCAGGGCCCGCTGATCGACCAGTTCCAACCCACCCCGGTCGATCAGCTGGCCAACCTGCCGATCGACCCGGACGGGCTGCTGATCCGCACCCTGCCGCCGGAGGCGCAGGAGATGACCGTCAACAACGGTGTGTACCAGCCGCACGCGGAGTTGCATTTCCACGCCGATCCGCCGCGTTCGCACACCTTGTTCGATGCCACGCATCTGCAGCTCGCGACCCAGGGCAAGGCCAGCGTGTATCAGACCCCGGATGCCGCCTCGGCGCAAAAGATCGTCGATGGTTTCGCCGCCGAGGCCGCCGAGGAAGGCCTGGGCGGTGGCGGGAAATACGTTCCGGCCGCCGGTATCAAGGGGATGCCCGGGGCGAAATGCTTGATGAGCGAAGACCGCACGTCGGGTCGCACGTTCTTCTACTGCCTGGCCGTCGCCGGCCGGTACGCCATCGAGGCGTCGGCGGTTCAGCAGCTGGCCGCCCACCAACTGGTGTCGGCGCAGTATCTGATGCTGACCAGTAAGTGAGTCACCGATGAGGGCGGGGTTGACGTGCCTCGCCGCGGCACTGATCGCGATGGTGGTGGGGTGCAGCACCACCGATCCCGCCTCAGCGCCCACCACGACGATGCCGGCGCCACCAGCGCGGGACGGTGTCAACACCTCGTTGTTGGACCCGGGCACCTACCCCACCAAGCCGCGCCCACCGCTGGGTACCGCCGGGGGCACCTGGGTGGGCGGACAAATCGAGAGCCGCCGGATGGGCAACAACGTGGTGGGGCCCTGGGAAGTCGACCCAGTGCTGACGTCGCTCACGCGGGCAGGGGTGCCGCGACCGACCGATCTCGACTTGGTCTTCGGGGCCGGTGTGGGCGCCACCGCTGTCGCACATCAGCTGATCGCCGTGTTTCAAAGTGGTCGCGCTTCCGCCACATCCAGCCAGAAGGTCCTGGTGAACGTCGTGCTGCGGTTCCCCAGCCCGGAAGAAGCCGCCGCAGCGGCGGCGGAGATGGCCAGCACGAGCGGCCGGCCCAAGTCGTCGTCTCACGGCGACGAACCCACCTCGTATGAGCCTGTTACGATTCCCGGCTACCCGGCCACCGCAGCGAAAAGCTACCGCCAGGATTTGCTTGGTGCGCCCTGGCGAGTGTTGGCGTTCACCGCGCACGGAATGTATGTGCTAGGCCAATCGGTAGAGGCAAGGGACAGCGCCGCGGGGGCCGCGCTGGCCGCCACCACCCTGGACAAGCAAGGACCGTTGATCGACCAGTTCCAAGCGACCCCGACCGACCAACTGGCCCAACTGCCAATCGATCCGGACGGACTGCTGGCCCGTACCCTACGTCCGGATAGCGGCGTCGGCGAACTCTACCAGCCGCACGCCCAACTGCACTTCGACGACGATCCGCCCCGCACGCAGACCTTGTTCGACACCGCGCATCTGCAATTGGTCGCCAAAGGCAACACCATTGTCTACCAGACGCCCGACGGTGCGTCGGCGCAAAAAATCGTCGATATCTTCGCCGCCGCCATGGCCGACAACCAGAACCGCATCGGTCCACGGTATGCGCCTGCCCAAGGCATTCCGGGGCTGTCCACCGCAAAATGTTTAGAGAACAAGTCCGACGCTGGATCGTCGTTCTACTGCGTGGCTGTCGCCGACCGCTACGCCATCGAAGTGTCCACCCATCAAGAACTCGTCGCCCACCAAAAGGTCTCGGCCCAATACCTGATGCTGACCAGCACATGACGCCGGGCACCAGCCGGCCTGCACGGGTCGCCTCGCATCGCACCCCGAGTACTCTGCCGGCCGCACGTCACGTCGTGCGGTGGCCGTTCTTGGTCGGCATCCTCGTCGCGACGGTACTGGGGTGCAGCACCACTGTGCCGGGCTCGCTGGTCAGGTCGACCGTGCCGCCCAGCCCGGCCGACGTCGACGTCAAACTGCTCAGTCCCGGAAACTACCCGACCCGGCCGCGACCACCGCTCGGCGCCGCCGGCGATCTCACGACGGCCCTGCATTTCGAGGGCATGCGCATGGCCGATAACGTCGTCGGTCCCTGGGAAGTGGACCCGATGCTGAGCGGCCGCGGCTCGGCGGCGGTGCAGTTCACCCCCGGCCTGCTGCGCCTGGCATATGGTCCGGAGGTCGCCGACGTGGCCCTAGCACATCACGTGGGTGCGGCTTTTGGCACTGCTCGCGAATCAGCCTCATCCGACAAGAGTTTGGACAACGTAGTCCTGCGATTCGATAGCACCGAGGACGCCGCGGCCGCAGCCACCGAGATGGCCGCCAAAAGCATCAGCTTCAAGCCACCGCTGGACGAGCAGCGACTCGAGTTTCAGCCCACGCCCATTCCCCGGTACCCGGACACCTCAGCAGTGTTCACTCGGACGGACAACGGGGATTCGATCGTCAAGTCGTACACCGCGCACGGGGTTTATGTGCTGTTCCAGCAGGCGAATTCGATGGACGACATAGGCGTCGCAGTGAACCTGATCGCTGCCACCCTGGACAAGCAGGGGCCACTGATCGACCAGTTCCAGCCCACCCCGGTTGATCAGCTGGAACATCTACCGATCGACCCGACGGGTTTGTTGGCCCGCACCATTCCTCCTGACAAAAACAAGCTGCCCGCCGGCGACAACGGCTACGGCGAGCTCTATCAGGCACGCGCCCAATTGCACTTCGCCGAAGACCCGTTACACACGCAGAAGGTGTTCGACGCCGCACACCTCCAGTTGGTCACCCATGGCACCGCGAATGTCTACCAGACCCCGGACGCGGCCTCTGCGCAGAAGATCGTCGACACTCTGACCGCCGAAACCGTCGAGCAAGGGAACGGAAAATATGCCGCGGCTGCGGGAATCAACGGCATGCCAGATGCGAAATGCTGGACGTACAAGATGATGACCCAAACATCCACCTACTGCGCCGCGGTGGCCGACCGGTACGCCATCGAGGTGTCCGCCAACCAAGAACAGCAAGCCCGTCAGCTGGTATCTGCCCAGTACCTCATGCTGACCAGCAAGTGATGGGCAGCACCCGCCGGTTCTCGAGGCGCGGTAGGGCGGTGCCGGTACATTGACCAGCATGCCCATGGGCAAACGCCGACTTGGTGTAGCTTCCTGCGCTGCCGCGCTGATTGTGACGGTGGCGGCGTGCAGCACAACCATTTCCGGGTCAGCGGTCATGGCTACCAGCGAAGCCGGGCCGGGCGGCGTCCATGGCACCTCGCTGGATCCGGGCAACTACCCGACCGCACCACGGCCACCGCTGGGTACAGCGGGCGACCCCACCAAAGGGGCGGTCATCGAGGCGCAACGGATGGCCAGCAACGTGGTGGGGCCGTGGGAAGTGGATCCCGCGCTGCTCACTCCCGGGATGGAAACCCTGGTGCTTAAAAGCCCGGAAGCCGTGGGCGTAGTCCTCGACTTTCAGGATGCCCTGGGCGCGGTGGCCGGTGCGCATAACTTCATTGCCGGCTTCAGCAGCGTGCGTACCGCCTACCAGGGCCCCGAGTTAGGGGGAAACGAGCTGCGCTGGCTGAGCAATATCGTATTGCGCTTCGCCAGCCCGGATGATGCCACCGCCGCAGCCGCCGAGATGGCTGCCACCAGTACCAATGTTTATCAAGACCACTCGGAGGATCCGACCCCGACCCAACCGATCGCTGTCCCCCTTTACCCGGCGACTTCGGCGGTGACCTTCGAGTTCAACAGCGGCGCCAAGGTGCTCGCCTACACCGCGCACGGAACATATGTGCTGTGCCAACAGGTCTATTCAAAGGACGGCCCCAGCGCTGCCGCGGATCTAGTCGCAGCCACCCTGGATAAGCAAGGGCCGCTGATCGACCGGTTCCAGCCCACCCCGGTCGACCAACTCTCCACCCTGTCGCTGGACCCGGGTGGTCTGCTCGCGCGCACCGTGCCCGCCGCTGAGCGCAACGTGAACTATGGCAGCTACGAGCCGCGCGGGATACTGCATTTTGACGACACGCCTCCCCGCTCGCAAACCGTGTTCGACGCCGCGCACCTTCAGCTAGCCACCCGCGGCGCGACAAACGTCTACCAGACCCCCGACCCAACCTCGGCCCGAAGAATCGTCGACAGCTTCACCACTGAGGTCGTAGAGCGAAAATACGTTCCGGCAGCCGGGATCCAAGGACTTCCAGATGCAAAATGCTTGACCCGCAAAGATAACGACACTGCTACCTTCTACTGCTTGGCAGTCGTCGACCGCTACGCCGTCGAGGCCTCATCGAAGCACGAACGCCTCGCCCACCAACTGGTCTCGGCGCAGTATCTGATGCTGACCACCAAGTAACTCAGCGGCTGCCGAACTGCTCCGGGTCGAACATCAGGTGCGCCGAGACGTCCCCGATCAGCTCGACGTCGACGCGGCGTTCGGTGAAGTACCAGCCGTGTTCGTCGCAGCCGAAGGTATCGAAATAGCGGCCCACGACAATGGGCTGCAGCGGCACCGACTCGGTGGCCTGCACCACGCAAAACGTGGAGCGCGCGGTGGCGACCCGATCGGATGCGATCTCGACGATCGGGTTGAGCACCAGGTGACGGGTGCGCGGGGTGTTGCCGTGATCCGGGTAGCGGCGGGTGGTGGCCGCGAACAGGTGGGCGATCGCCTCGGCGCCCGACGTCTGCGCGGACCGGGTGCCCGCGAAACTGGCCCGGCCCAGCAACTCCCCCACCCCGTCGAAGTCGCCGGCGTCGATCAGTTCGGCGTAGCGGTACAGCAGGTCGGTGATGGCCAGCCGGTCGGCCACCCGCGTTGCCGAACTCACGCCACCTGTCCTTGCACCACCGGCAGACCGGGGTCGGTGGCGGCGTCCAGCGGGGACGGCGGTGCACCGGCGGCCAGCAGGTGCGCGGCGAATGAGGCGATCATCGCGCCGTTGTCGGTGCATAGTCGGGGCGCCGGGATCCGCAACGTCAAACCGGCTGCCGCGCAGCGCTGTTCGGCCAGCTCCCGCAGCCGGGCCACCTCCTCGGCGCCCAGCCGTTCGGCGGCCCACGCCGCGGCTTGGCCGGTCAACACCCCCAGGATGGTGAAACTGTCCAGCACGTCGTCGGGGCTGATTCCGATCACGGTGACCCCGCTGCGCGGCGCCACCCGCACCAGGCCCTCGTAGGACAGCTCCAGTAGCGCCTCGCGGACCGGGGTGCGGCTGGTCGCGAACTCCTCGGTGATGGCGTCCAGATCCAGCCGGACCCCGGGCGGCAGCGCGCCGGTGAGGATGCGGTTGCGCAGCTCGCGGGCCGCGCGCTCGCGCACCGTGCCGGCGATATCGACGTTGTTGGCCGCCATGACCCCGATCATAGGGCACACCAAACATCTAGCACTTGATATCTGAAATATCAGATGCTAGACACAACTCATGACCACACGCAGCGACCAGATGGCGCTCGTCGCCTTCATGCAAGCAGGCAGCACCTCGGTGTATGCGGGCTCGTGGCGGCACCCCGCCACCGAGCACGGCTACCTCGACGCCTCCTACTACGCCAAGATCGGGCGGCAACTCGAAGAGGGCTGTTTTGACCTGATGTTCTTCGATGACCGGCTGGCGATGCCGGGCATCTACGGCGGCTCGGTCGCCGACGCGGTGCGCTTCGGCGCGCGACCGGTGAAGCTGGACCTATCCGTCGTGCTCGGGGTACTGGCCCAGGCCACCTCGCGGATCGGGCTGGGCGCGACCTACTCGACCACCTACTACGCGCCGTTCCACGTGGCGCGCACCTTCGCCACCCTGGATCACCTGTCCCGGGGTCGCGCCGCCTGGAACGTGGTCACCTCGGTCAACGACGGCGAGGCCCAAAACTTTGGCCTGAAAAGCCATCTCAGCCACGACGAACGCTACGACCGCGCCGACGAATTCCTCGATGCGGTCGCCGGGTTGTGGGACACCTGGGAGGACGACGCGATCCTGCACGACCGCGAAGCCGGCATCTACGCCGACCCGGACAAGGTGCACGAGTTGGGGCACGAGGGCCAGTACTTCTCGGTGCGCGGGCCGCTGACGGTGCCGCGCACCCCGCAGGGCCGGCCGGTCCTCATCCAGGCCGGCTCGTCCGGGCGGGGCCGCGAATTCGCGTCCCGCTGGGCGGATTTGATCTTCACCGGGGACCCGGGCATCGAGGTGGCCCGCAGCCACTACGCCGACCAGAAGGAGCGCATCGACGCCGCCGGCCGGGACCCGTCGTCGGTGAAACTGTGCCCGATGGCCTACGCGGTGGTCGGCGAGTCCGAGGACCACGCCAAACAGCGGGAGCAGGTGTTCCTCAACGAGTTGGTGGACCCGATGGCCAGCCTCACCCTGCTGTCCGAGCTGATGAACTACGACTTCGCCCAGCACAACCTGGACGACCCGATCACCGACGAACTGATCGCCTCGGTGTCCGGGATCCGCGGCCTGGTGCAAAACCTGCGCGCCCACATCGGCGACAACCTCACGCTGCGGGATTTGGCCGGGCACCGGGCCACCCTGCTGCAGGGGCCGCGGTTCGTGGGCACCGGACCGCAGGTCGCCGACCAGATGGAGGAGTGGTTCCACGGCGGCGCCTGCGACGGATTCGTTTTGGCCGCAACACATCTGCCCGGTGCGTTCGAAGATGTGGTGCGGATGGTGGTCCCGGAGTTGCAGCGGCGCGGGCTGTTCCGCAGCCAGTACGAGGGCAGCACGCTGCGCGAGCACCTGGGTCTGGCCCGCCCGGCCCGCGCGTTCGCATGACGCCCATGATGTTGGACGGCATCCGGGTGCTGGATTTGGCCACGTTGGCGGCCGCGCCGCTGGCGGCCACCTACCTCGGCGAGTTCGGTGCCGACGTGATCAAAATCGAGCAGCCCGGCGGCGGGGACCCGATCCGGTCCTGGGGCAACCAGCGCGACGACGTCGGGTTGATGTGGAAGTCGGTGTCGCGCAACAAGCGCTCGATCACCTGCAACCTGCGGGTGCCCGAAGGCCAGCAGCTGGTGCGCAAGCTGGTGGAACACGCCGACGTGGTGATCGCCAACACCCGACCGCAGACGCTGCGCAAATGGGGCCTGGACTACCCGGCGCTGCGGGACGTCAACGACCGCATCGTCATGTTGCACATCACCGGTTTCGGGCTGACCGGCCCGAAAAGTGAGCGACCCGGGTTCGGCACCCTCGGCGAGGCGATGAGCGGGTTCGCCAACATCACCGGCGAGGCCGACGGGCCCCCGACGTTGCCGCCGTTCATGCTGGCCGACGGGGTCGCGTCGCTCAACGGGGCCTACGCGGTGATGATGGCGCTGTATCACCGCGACGTGCACGGTGCGCCCGGCCAGCTGATCGACATCAACCTGATCGACCCGCTGGCGCGGCTGCTGGAGCAGACCCTGCTCGGTTACGACCAGCTCGGGTTGGTGCCCACCCGGGCCGGCAACCGCTGGGACATCTCGGCGCCGCGCAACACCTACCGCACGGCCGATGGCCGCTGGCTGGCGATGTCGGGCAGCTCACCGGCGTTGGCGCTGCGGGTGTTTCGCGCGATCGGGCGCGCCGACCTGGTCGACGACGCCGACTTCGCCGACCCGCAGCGGCGGCTGGCCCGGGCCCGCGAGGTCGACCAGGTGGTCGCTGACTGGGTGGCCACCAAGACGCTGGAGCAGGCGATGGCCGTCTTCGACGCCGAACAGGTGGCCGCCGCGCCGGTGTATGACATCACCGACCTGGTCGCCGACGAGCAGCTCGCGCACCGCGAGGTGTTCGTCAAGGTCGGCGATTCCGAACTCGGCGCGATGACCGTGCAGGCCCCGGTGCCGCGGTTTTCCGACACCGCCGGCCGCGTCGCGCACCTGGGCCCGCGCCTGGGTGAACACAACACCGAGGTGTACGGCGAGTTGCTTCACCTGACCGCATCCGACCTCGACGATCTGCGCGCCCGCGGCGTGCTGTGAGCTAAGGAGACCACCGAAATGACCTCGCTGTTGCGCCGCTCGGAGCTCGCCGTGCCCGCCAGCAACGACAACATGTTCGCCAAGGCGGCCGCCTCGCAGGCCGACCTGGTGTTTTTGGATCTGGAGGACGCCACCGCGCCCGCCTATAAGGAGGCCGCCCGGGCCAAGGTGATCGCCGCGCTCAACGACCTGGACTGGGGGCGCACCGCGCGCGCGATCCGGATCAACGGGCTGGACACCCAGTGGTGTCACGACGACATCATCGAGGTCGTCACCGCGGCCGGCCACAATCTGGACACCATCGTGGTGCCCAAGGCGTGCACCGCCCGCGACGTGTGGTGGGTCGACGTGCTGTTGACCCAGCTGGAGGACAAGCTGGGGCTGGATCGCCGCATCCGGCTGGAGGTGCTGATCGAGGAGGTCGAGGGGCTGGCCAACGCCGAGGAGATCGCGAAGGCCAGCGACCGCGTCGACGCGCTGATCTTCGGGGTCGGCGACTTCTCGCTGTCCCAGGGCGCCCGGGTGGACACCAACTTCGTCCCGCTGGGCGAGTACCCCGGCGACTTTTGGCACTACGCCCGCGCCAAGGTGCTGGTTGCCGCGCGGATCGCCGGGATCGACGCGATCGACTCGCCCTATCCCGACTACGCCGACCTCGACGGCTACGAGAAGGAGGCCCGGCGCGCGTCGCTGCTGGGCTACACCGGCAAATGGGCGATCCACCCCAGCCAGATCCCGGTCGCCAACCAGGTGTACTCGCCGACCGCGGAGGAGATCGCGCTGGCCGAACGCAATATGGCCGCCTACCGCGACGGCGAGGCCAAGGGCCTGGGCGCGGTCGGGGTCAACGGGGTGCTCGTCGACGCCGCGCACGTCAAAATGGCGCAGGCCACGTTGGCGCGGGCCGCGCTGATCAACGGGGCTTAGTTTCCGGCGCGAGCAGACGCAGAATCGCACGCCCACGGCGCGAATCGTGCGATTCTGCGTCTGCTCGCGGGGTGGCGACGAAAGGACGGCCGATGAAGGTTTTCACCGACGACCAGATGGGCCAGCTGCTGGCCACCGCCAAGCCCTACAGCGTCGTCATCCTCAGAACGGGCCCGAACTACGGCAGCGACGCGGCACCCGGACTCATCTGGGAGCACGGTCGCCGCAACTTCGGGCTGCGCGACGACGGTGTGCTGGCGGTGGTGCTGCCGGTCACCGACGACTCCGAGGTGTGCGGCATCGGGGTGTTCACCGGGACCGTCGAGGAGACCGTCGCCGTCATGAACGACGATCCCGGTGTGACCGCGGGTGTGTTCACCTTCGAGGTGCACCCGTGCCGGGGACTTCCGGGTGACGGGCTGCGGTAGCGCGCGCCGGGGCCGGGCTAGACCGGGCTAGACCAGCTCGGGGACCCGCAGGTGAGCGAGGGCCAGCTCGAACTCGCCCGTGTCGAGTTCCTTGAGCTGCTGGGCGCCCGCTTCTTGCAGGCGGGACTGCCGCAGGGCTGCGGCCTGTTCCCGGTTGCGCTGCATGGCGTCCACGCTGTCATAGGTCGCACAGGACACCAGCCGCCCGGATGCGCGGTCGACCATCAGGCTGGCGCTGCAGAACCCCTCGAGGCCCTCGAGTTGGGGCAGGATGGCCGTCTTGTAGTACTCGATGTGCTGGTCGGCCTGGGCGGGATCGCCCTGGACCCACACCGCCCGCACGCACGAACCCTCGTGGGTGCGGTGTTCGCGGTGCAGCGCCGCGATGTCCCACTCTTCGACGGTGGGGGTGCCGCCGAACACCGCCGCGGCCCGGTCCCGGATCGGCCGGACCCGCTCGGCGCTGGCGCGCATGGCCTCCTCGTTCTCCCACGCACTGGTGGCGATGCATCGGCCGGACTGCCGGTCGACCAACAGCGACACACCGACACACCCGTCGATACCCCCCAGGGCGGGCATGACCTCGTCGCGAAGATGCGCAATTCCCGCGTCGATCGATGAGGGTTGCGCCGTAATGGTGGTAGAGCGTGCGTACACGATTTCGCTCCCTCATTCAGGGCAGCGCCCCGGTGGCGCCACCGGTCCAGGTACCACCTTCCTCCGCTGAATTGGCGGTGGCAATAGGCGATTTGGGGCAATTCGCCTGTTCGGGGGCAGTGGCCGCTGAGATCGACGTCTTAATTTCGCAAACCGCCGATCTGCGGGGCTGTGGGTCAATTTCGGCGTCGATTTCAGCGGCCAGCCGCGCATGGCATGGCCCACTCGCGCCAGAGTCTCCACGTAAGGTGGAGACATATGGACACCGAAGTGCTCGACATCGACACCGCCCGGCGTCGCACCGTCGACCTCACCGACCAGGTGCGGTCGTTTTGCGCCGGGCACGGCGACGGGCTGTGCAACGTGTTCGTGCCGCACGCGACGGCCGGGGTGGCCATCATCGAGACCGGCGCCGGCAGCGACGCCGACCTGGTCGACACGCTGGAGCGGCTGCTGCCCCGCGACGACCGCTACCGCCACGCCCACGGGTCACCCGGTCACGGCGCCGACCACGTGATGCCGGCCCTGGTGGCACCGTCGGTCACGGTGCCGGTCGCCGACGGTGCGCCGCTGCTGGGCACCTGGCAGTCCGTGGTGCTGGTCGACCTCAACCGGGACAACCCGCGGCGATCGGTGCGGCTGAGTTTTGTTGGGGCCGCCACGGCGCGGTAGCGCCGGTGACCGCGGCCACAGCCGCCGCTTCGTTGGCGTAAAAGAGGGAATGAGAAGACCGGTACTGTAGTGCCGTCAACAGGTGCGATGCGGCAGGAAAGCGACTTCAAGTGCAGACACACGAGATCAGGAAACGGTTCCTCGATCATTTCGTGAAGGCGGGCCACACCGAGGTGCCCAGCGCCTCGGTGATCCTCGACGACCCTAACCTGCTGTTCGTCAACGCCGGCATGGTGCAGTTCGTGCCGTACTTCCTCGGCCAACGCACCCCGCCGTACCCGACGGCCACCAGCATCCAAAAGTGCATCCGCACCCCCGACATCGACGAGGTCGGCGTCACCACCCGGCACAACACCTTCTTCCAGATGGCCGGCAACTTCTCGTTCGGCGACTACTTCAAGAAGCGGGCGATCGAGCTGGCGTGGTCGCTGCTGACCGCCAGTGTCGACGACGGCGGCTACGGGTTCGACCCGGAGAAGCTGTGGGTCACCGTCTATTTGGACGACGACGAGGCCGTGCAGTTGTGGCAGCAGATCGCCGGGCTGCCGGCCGACCGGATCCAGCGCCGCGGCATGGCCGACAACTACTGGTCGATGGGCATCCCCGGCCCGTGCGGCCCGTCCTCGGAGATCTACTACGACCGCGGCCCGGAATTCGGCGTCGACGGCGGCCCGATCGCCAACGAGGACCGCTACCTCGAGATCTGGAACCTCGTGTTCATGGAAAACGAGCGCGGCGAGGGCACCTCCAAGGAGGACTTCGAGGTCCTGGGGCCGTTGCCGCGCAAGAACATCGACACCGGGATGGGTGTCGAGCGGGTCGCGTTTTTGCTGCAGGGCGTGCACAACGTCTACGAAACCGACCTGCTGCGGCCGGTGATCGATACCGTCGCCGCCCGGGCGCCCCGCGGCTACGACATCGGCAACCACGATGACGACATTCGCTACCGGATCATCGCCGACCACTCCCGCACCGCGGCGATCCTGATCGGCGACGGGGTCAGCCCCGGCAACGACGGCCGCGGCTACGTGCTGCGCCGGCTGCTGCGCCGGGTGATCCGCTCGGCCAAACTGCTGGGCATCGACGGCCCCATCGTCGGCGAGCTGATGGTCACCGTCCGCGACGCGATGGGCCCGTCGTATCCGGAGTTGGTCAGCGACTTCGACCGCATCCACCGCATCGCGGTGGCCGAGGAGACCGCGTTCAACCGCACCCTGGCGTCCGGGTCCAAGCTGTTCGACGAAGCGGCACAGGCCACCAAGGCCGCCGGCGCCACCGTGCTGTCCGGCACCGATGCGTTCACCCTGCACGACACCTACGGCTTCCCGATCGAGCTCACCCTGGAGATGGCCGCCGAGGCCGGCCTGGCCGTCGACGAAGCCGGGTTCCGCACCCTGATGGCCGAGCAGCGGCAACGCGCCAAGGCCGACGCCGCCGCCCGCAAACACGCCCACGCCGACCTGAGCGCCTACCGGGAGCTGATCGACGCCGGGCCCACCGAGTTCACCGGGTTCGACGAGCTGACCAGCGAGGCGCGGATCCTGGGTGTGTTCGTCGACGGCAAACGGGTGCCGGTGGTGTCCCACGGTGACGCGGTGACCGCCGACCGGGTGGAGCTGGTGCTGGACCGCACCCCGCTGTACGCCGAAGCCGGCGGGCAGATCGCCGACGCCGGCACCATCAGCGCCGGGGCGGCCCAGGCGGCGGTCACCGATGTGCAAAAGATCGCCCAAACGCTGTGGGTGCACCGGGTCAACGTGGAGTCCGGCGAATTCGTCGAGGGCGACACCGTCATCGCGGCGGTGGACCCGGCCTGGCGCAAAGGCGCCACCCAGGGCCACTCGGGCACCCACATGGTGCACGCCGCGCTGCGGCAAGTCTTGGGGCCCAACGCCGTTCAGGCCGGGTCGCTGAACCGGCCGGGGTATCTGCGGTTCGACTTCAACTGGCAGGGCCCGTTGACCGACGAGCAGCGCCGCCAGGTCGAGGAGGTCACCAACGAGGCGGTGCAGGCCGACTTCGCGGTGCACACCTTCACCGAGGAGCTGGAGAAAGCCAAGGCGATGGGCGCCATGGCGATGTTCGGGGAGCGCTACCCCGACCAGGTCCGGGTGGTCGAGATCGGCGGCCCGTTCTCGCTGGAGTTGTGCGGCGGCACCCACGTGCACAACTCGGCGCAGATCGGCCCGGTCACCATCCTGGGGGAATCCTCGGTGGGCTCCGGGGTGCGCCGGGTGGAGGCCTACGTCGGGCTGGAGTCATTCCGGCACCTGGCCAAGGAACGCGCCCTGATGGCGGGGTTGGCGTCGTCGCTCAAGGTGCCCTCCGAGGAGGTGCCGGCCCGGGTGGCCAACCCTGGTGGACCGGCTCAAGGCCGCCGAGAAGGAACTCGAACGCGCCCGGCTGCCTCGGCGCGGG
>PPEA01000347.1 GCA_002967005.1 Mycobacterium talmoniae | reverse complement strand
GGCCCGGATCGCCGAACTGGTGGCCGAGTACGAGGCCGTTCGAGGTGGTGGTCGGCTTCCCGCGCACCCTGGCCGACCGGACCGGGCCGGCGGCCCGCGACGCGATCCACGTGGCCGACGCGCTGGCGCGGCGCATCGACCCGGTCCCGGTGCGGCTGGCCGACGAGCGGCTGACCACGGTCAGCGCGCAGCGGTCGCTGCGCGCCGCCGGGGTGCGCGCCAAGGGTCAGCGCGGCATCATCGACCAGGCGGCGGCGGTGGCGATCCTGCAGAGCTGGCTGGATCAGCAGCGCGCCGCGCTGGCGCCGCCCGGGGGTGTCAACGGTGTCTGAGTCCCGCCGAGCCCGGCCCGAAGCCGTCGGACCGCCGCGGCGCACGCTGAGCCGCGCCGAACGAAACCGGGCCCAGCGCGGTCACCGCCGGCATCGCCTGGCCAGCGGGTTCGCCATCGCCGCGCTGATCGTGGTCATCGTGGCCGCGGTGTTCCTCGGCTCCAAGCTGTGGCACAGCTTTTCCGGCCCGTCGAACGACTACCGCGGCGACGGCAAACGGGATCTGGTGATCGAGGTCCACTCCGGCGATTCGACCACCGCGATCGCCGAGACGCTGCACACCCACGGCGTGGTGAAAACCGTCAAGGCGTTCGTCGACGCCGCGCACGGCAACGCCAAGATTTCGGCGATCCAGCCCGGTTTCTATAAGAGCCGCACCGAGATCCCGGCATCGTCGGCGGTGGCGCGGCTGGTCGACCCCAACAACCGGGTGGGCCGGCTGGTGATCCCGGAGGGCCGCCAGCTCGACGACACCACCGACATGAAATCCAACGCGGTCACCGACGGCATCTTCAGCCTGATCTCCAAGGCCAGCTGTGTGGACCTGGACGGGGACCAGCGCTGCGTCAACGTGGACGACCTGCGCACCGCGGCCGGCACCGGACCGCTGGCCGCGCTGTCGGTGCCGCCCTGGGCCACCCAGCAGGTGACGGCGATGGGCGACGACCATCGCCGGGTCGAGGGCCTGATCGCGCCGGGCACCTGGAACGTCAACCCGTCGGCCTCGGCGCAGAAAATCTTGGGCACCCTGATCGCCGACAGCGCCGCCAGCTACGCGCAGTCCGGCCTGCAGGACACCGCCACCGCGTTGAACATGACGCCCTACGACGTGTTGGTGGTGGCCGCGCTGGTGCAGCGCGAAGCCAAGCCCCAGGACTTCCCCAAGGTGGCCCGGGTCATCTACAACCGGCTCAACGAGCACCGCAGCCTGGAGTTCGACTCGACGGTGAACTACCCGTTGGACCGCCGGGAGGTGGCCACCACCGACGCCGACCGCGCCCAGCACACGCCGTGGAACACCTATCTGCTGCACGGGCTTCCGGCCACCCCGATCTGCTCGCCCGGGGTGGAGGCGCTCGGTGCCGCCGAGCGCCCGGCCGAGGGGGACTGGCTGTACTTCGTGACCATCGACGACGCCGGCACCACGCTGTTCACCCGGGACTACCAGCAGCACCTGGCCAACATCGAGTTGGCCAGGCACAACGGGGTCCTCGACAGCACCCGATGAGTCCCCGCAAGGCCGCCGTGCTGGGATCGCCGGTCGCGCATTCCCGCTCCCCGCAACTGCATCTGGCGGCCTACCGCGCGTTGGGCCTGCACGACTGGAGCTATGACCGCATCGACTGCGGCGCCGAGGAGTTGCCGACGCTGGTCCGCGGTTTCGGGCCGGAGTGGGTCGGGGTCTCGGTGACCATGCCCGGCAAGTTCGCCGCGTTGGCGTGCGCCGACTCGGCGACGGCGCGCGCGGAATTGGTCGGCTCGGCCAATACCTTGGTGCGCGGCGCGGACGGGTGGCACGCCGACAACACCGACATCGACGGGGTGCGCGGCGCACTGGGCGCGGTGTCCGGGCATGCCGTCGTGGTC
>PPEA01000346.1 GCA_002967005.1 Mycobacterium talmoniae | reverse complement strand
CGAGGTGGACGGCGCGGCACGGCGGGTGATCGCCGACGCCGGGCACGGCGAGCGCTTCGGCCACGGCCTGGGCCACGGGGTGGGGTTAGAAATCCACGAAGCGCCCGGGATCAACGCGAAGGCCGCCGGTACACTGCTTGCTGGCTCCGTGGTGACCGTGGAGCCCGGTGTCTATTTGCCCGAGCGCGGCGGTGTTCGCATTGAGGACACGCTGGTCGTGGCCCCGGACACCGCCGGGCAGGACCCGGAATTGCTGACTCGGTTCCCCAAGGAACTGACCATCTTGTAGGAGACATACCGACGTGGCATCCACTGCCGACTTCAAGAACGGACTCGTCCTGGTCATCGACGGCCAGCTGTGGCAGATCGTCGAGTTCCAGCACGTCAAACCAGGTAAGGGTCCGGCGTTCGTGCGGACCAAGCTGAAGAACGTGGTGTCCGGCAAGGTGGTCGACAAGACCTACAACGCCGGGGTCAAGGTGGAGACCGCCACCGTGGACCGGCGCGACACCACCTACCTGTACCGCGACGGCTCGGACTTCGTGTTCATGGACAGCGAGGACTACGAACAGCACCCGCTGCCGGAGACGCTGGTCGGCGACGCGGCGAACTACCTGCTGGAGAGCATGCCGGTGCAGATCGCGTTCCACAACGGCGCCCCGCTGTACCTGGAGCTGCCGGTCAGCGTCGAGCTGGAGATCACCCACACCGAGCCGGGCCTGCAGGGCGACCGGTCCAACGCCGGCACCAAACCGGCCACCGTGGAAACCGGTGCGCAGATCAACGTGCCGCTGTTCATCAACACCGGCGACAAGATCAAGGTCGACACCCGCGACGGCAGCTACCTGGGCCGCGTGAATGCCTGACCATGCCTGACGGCAAGCCGGTCAAGGGCCGGCACCAGGCCCGCAAACGCGCCGTCGACCTGCTGTTTGAGGCCGAGGCCCGCGGGTTGACCCCGGCGGAGGCGGCCGAGGCGCGCACCGCGTTGGCCGCGGCCAAA
>PPEA01000345.1 GCA_002967005.1 Mycobacterium talmoniae | reverse complement strand
CGCTCACGCGGGCCGCTCACGCGGGCCGCTCACGCGGGCCGCTCACGCGCCGAGCGTGCACTCCAGTGGACGGAAAAATCGTCAAAATGCCGCCGTACGCGCACGTTCGGCGAAAAGGACGGTGGGACCTGACTGGCGACGACACCGCCTCCCCTCGAAAATCGATCCATCGTTATCGGAAGTGAAGCTTCCCGCGAGCGGCTGGACCGGATTTTTGCGGGGCAGACAGCGGCCGCTACGCCAGATCAGCGGTAACCGGCTACTGCCGCTGTCTGTTTAGGGCACTGGCGGATCAGCAAGTCTTGTCGCGGCGTCGGCGAACAGGAGGATCAAGCGATCATCCGCGCGAACGCGACTACGTTTTGGCCTTGCCGCCGAAGATGATTCCGCCGATACAGCACACGGTGATCAGGATGCACATCGCCGCGGACAGCCACGCCGACGGGCCGGTGCTGAAGTCGTAGTGCTTGTCGATGTAGTCATTGGACGAGGAATCGAACACGATCACCACGTCGTCGGGGGCCATGGTCAGCCCGAGCGCCAGCAGCGACGCCACCACCGCGAACAGCGTGCTGACGATCGACAGTGGACGTCGGGCGATATTGCACAAGATGATGATCGCCATCAACACCGTCGGCAGCAGGATGAGCAGCGGCAACAGCACACCCGGAACGATCATCGCCGACGCGCCGTGATGCAGCGGCAGATCCTCGCCCTGGTGCGTCCACTCGCCCCAGCCGCTGATCATCGAGTTGTCCCCGCTGGCTTTCGGGGTGACATAGGTGAAGGTCAGGAATCCGGAGATGATGATCAGCACAAACCCGGTGAGGGTGCCGGCGGCGAAGAACCGGGTCGCCGTCACGTTCTGTAGCGGCGGCTGCGGGACCCGATACCCGCCCTGCGCGGGGTACGGGTAGGGATACGGATACGGCTGCGACGCACCGGGATATCCCGGCCCGGGGTACGGCGCCACACCGGGATACGGCGGCGGAACCGGGCCGGGAGCGCGGGGATGGCCGGGCGGTGCTGGCGGCGGGCTACCCGGCTGGTCGGCGTCATTGGTTTGCCCCACATCGGGCTGCGCCTCATCGCTCATCGACCCCACCCCTCGTTGCCCCCGCATATGGTTCGCTGATGGTAGCAAGCACGCCGCGTCGCACGACCCGACACGATGGCGGGCCGCGTTGCCGAAATGACCACAAGCCGACCGGCAGCGGGCAGACTGGCGGTATGACCCCAGACAGCGCAAACCCGAGACGACTTCGCGTTTCGGCGCTGGCCGCGGTGGCCAACCCGTCGTACTCGCGCATCGACACCTGGAATCTGCTGGACGACGCGGCCCGCCAACTCGCCGAGGTCCACCGCGCCGGGCAGGACACCACCCACCACGCCGCCCGGGTCAAACGGCTGCTGGACCGGCTGAGCGCCTACGAGCGGTACTGGCTGTTCCCGGGCGCCGCGAAACTGGCCATCTACCGCCGCTACCTGAACACCCTGGCCACCGTGTCGCTGAGCTCCCGGGTGTCGCTGGCGGTGCGGCTGCTGAGTGAATACGGCGACCGGGCAGCGCTGTTCGACACCGCCGCGCCGCTGGCCGAACAGGAACTGGTGGCCAAAGCCAAACAGCAGCAGTTCTACACCGTGCTGCTGGCCGACGACTCCCCGCCGGGCGCCCCGGAAAGCCTGGCCGAAAACCTGCGGGCGCTGCGCGACCCGGCCGACGACGTGCAGTTCGAACTGCTGGTGGTGGCCAGCGTCGAGGACGCGATCACCGCGGTGGCGCTCAACGGCGAAATCCAGGCCGCGATCATCCGCCACGACCTGCCGCTGCGGTCCCGCGACCGGGTGCCGCTGATGAACACGCTGCTGGGCACCAACGACGACGCGGTGGCCGCCGACTGCAGCCACGACTGGGTGGAATGCGGCGAATGGATCCGGGAGCTGCGACCGACCATCGACTTGTACCTGCTCACCGACGAATCGATCGCCGCCGAGACCGAGGGCGGACCCGACGTCTACGACCGCACCTTCTACCGGCTCAACGATGTCACCGACCTGCACAGCACCGTGCTGGCCGGCATCCGGCGCCGTTACGACACACCGTTTTTCGACGCGCTGCGGACCTATGCCGCCGCGCCGGTGGGCCAGTTCCACGCCCTGCCGGTGGCCCGCGGCGCCAGCATCTTCAACTCCCGGTCGCTGCAGGACATGGGGGAGTTCTACGGCCGCAACATCTTCATGGCCGAGACGTCGTCGACCTCCGGCGGGCTGGATTCGTTGCTGGACCCGCACGGCACCATCCGGGCGGCGATGGACAAAGCCGCCAAGACCTGGCACTCCCAGCACAGCTACTTCGTCACCAACGGCACCTCCACCGCCAACAAGATCGTCGTGCAGGCGCTGACCCGGCCCGGCGACATCGTGCTGATCGACCGCAACTGCCATAAGTCGCACCACTACGGGCTGGTGTTGGCCGGGGCCTACCCGATGTATCTGGACGCCTACCCGCTGGAACAGTTCGCGATCTACGGGGCGGTGTCGCTGGACACCATCAAAAAGGCGCTGCTGGACCTGGAGGCCGCCGGGCAGCTGGACCGGGTCCGGATGCTGCTGCTGACCAACTGCACCTTCGACGGCGTCGTCTACAACCCGCAGCGGGTGATGGAGGAGGTGCTGGCGATCAAGCCGGACATCTGCTTCCTGTGGGACGAGGCGTGGTATGCCTTCGCCACTGCGGTGCCGTGGGCGCGGCAGCGCACCGCGATGGTCGCCGCCGAGCGGCTAGAGACCAAGCTGGCCTCGCCCGACTACGCCGACGAATACCGGCGCTGGGCGGCGTCGATGGACGGGGTCGACCGCGCCCAGTGGCGCCACCACCGACTGCTGCCCGACCCGGCGCGCGCCCGGATCCGGGTGTACGCCACGCATTCCACCCACAAGTCGCTGTCGGCGCTGCGGCAGGCGTCGATGATCCATGTCCGCGACCAGGATTTCAACGCGCTGTGCCGCGAGCAGTTCGTCGAGGCGTTTTTGACCCACACCTCCACCTCGCCCAACCAGCAACTGTTGGCGTCGCTGGACCTGGCCCGCCGCCAGGTCGACATCGAAGGCTTCCAGCTGGTCCGCGGCGTCTACGACATGGCGTTGGTGTTTCGGCACCGGGTCCGCAAAGACCGGCTGATCAGCAAGTGGTTCCGCATCCTCGACGAAGCCGACCTGGTACCCGACGAGTTCCGAGCCTCCACGGTCAGCTCGTATCGGCAGGTCCGGCAGGGCGCGCTGGCGGAGTGGAACGAGGCCTGGCGGTCCGACGAGTTCGTGCTCGACCCCACCCGGGTCAGCCTGTTCATCGGGAAGACCGGCATGAACGGCTACGACTTCCGCGAGAAAATCCTCATGGAGCGGTTCGGGATTCAGATCAACAAGACCTCGATCAACAGTGTGCTGCTGATCTTCACCATCGGGGTGACCTGGTCGAGCGTGCACTACCTGCTCGACGTGCTGCGCCGGGTGGCCACCGACCTGGACCGGGTGCACAGCGCGGCCAGCCCCGCCGACCGCGCCCTACAGCAGCGCCGGGTCGAGGAGATCACCACCGATCTGCCGCCGCTGCCGGACTTCAGCGAGTTCGACGCCGCGTTTCGCCCGCCCGGCGCGACGGCGTTCGGCGATATGCGCGCCGCGTTCTACGCCGGCTACGACGAGGCCGACCGCGAGCATGTGCTGCTCGGTGAGGCGGGCCGCTGCGTCGCCGACGGCCGGACCCTGGTATCGACGACGTTTGTGGTGCCCTATCCGCCCGGCTTCCCGGTGTTGGTGCCCGGTCAGGTGATCTCCAAGGAGATCCTGTATTTCCTCGCCGAACTCGACGTCAAAGAAATCCACGGCTACAACCCGGATCTGGGGCTGTCGGTGTTCACCGACGCCGCGCTGGCCCGGTACGCGCGCACGATTGACTCTGCGTCCACCACGGCCCCTACTCGCACGTCGGCGCGGTGAACGCAGAGTCAACGGCCACCGGACAGCCCGCCGGCATCAACGCGGCGGGTGTGACGGCCTGGTTCACCCGGTATGTCGGCGGGGTGTGCCCGCCGCTGACATTCGACCCGGTGCCCGGTGGCCGGTCCAACCTGACCTACATCGTCGGCGACGACGCCGGGAACCGCTGGGTGCTGCGCCGGCCGCCGACCGGAAACGTGCTGCCCTCGGCGCATAACGTGCTGCGCGAGTGGGCGATCCAATCCCGGTTGCAGCACACCGGAATCCCGTTGCCCGTCATGATCGGGCACAGCAGCGACCACGACGTCACCGGCGCGGACTTCTACGTGATGAGCTACGTCGACGGCGTCGTCCTCGACAGCGATGCGGCCGCCGACCGGATTCCGCTGCCGGCGCGGGCGCAGGCTTGCGGCAATATCGTCGAGAGCCTCGCGGCGATCCATCGCGTCGATTGCAGCACCGCCGAATTCGATGACTTGCGCCGGCCGGGCGGCTACCTGGATCGTCAGCTGCGCCGCTGGATCAAACAGCTCGACGCCTCGGGCAGCAGCAATACCCTGCTGCGCGAGGTGCACGGGTTGCTGGCCCGCAACCCGCCGCCGGAGCGGTGGACCGGCCTGGTGCACGGCGACTTTCGCCCCGGCAACATGATCCTGGGCGTCGACGGCGCCGCGCGGGCCGTGCTGGATTGGGAGCTGTGCGCGCTCGGCGACGTGCTCGCCGACCTGGGCTGGCTGGCCGCGGTGTGGACATCGCGGGAGGTGATCGGGTGGGCGCCGGAACCCGAGCACGGCTTCTGGTCCGTCGATGAGGTGATCTCCCGGTATCACACGGTCACCGGGCGAGACGTCACCGATATCGGCTACTACCAGGCGTTTGCGCTGTGGCGGCTGGGCTGCATCGCCGACGGGGTGGCCCAGCGCTACCACGCCGGGGTGATGGGTGACCACGACGTCGACCTCGACATGCTGTCGCGGCGCCCGGACCTGCTCGCGGAGCTGTCGCGGGCCCTGCTGCAGACCCGCTGAGGCGGTGGCGCTGCTGAAATCGACGTCCAGATTGACATACGGCCCCGAAATCCGGGGGGTCAGGTCAATTACGACGTCGATCTCAGCAGCGCCGGGCGGGTGCGGGTTGACGGCGCTGTGCACGATAAGTAGGTGACCTCCTTGTTCGTGAAACGCAACGCGGCGGCCCCACCCGGTCTTTTCGCCTGGGAAGCCGCTGGGCTGCAGTGGCTTTCGTCGGTACCCGGCGGTGTGCCCTGCGCGCAGGTGCTCGCCCAGGACGACACCAGCCTGACGCTGCGGCGGCTGCCGTCGGTCCCG
>PPEA01000344.1 GCA_002967005.1 Mycobacterium talmoniae | reverse complement strand
GGCCCGCCGGCTGCGCCTGCAACCCGGCGACCAGGTGGTGTTCATCGAGCGGCTGCGCTACCTCGGTGACCTGCCGCTGAGCCTGGACCTGACCTACCTGGTGCCCGACATCGGCACCGAGGTGCTCGGGCATGCGCTGGAATCCGAGGACGTGTTCCCGCTGATCGAGCAGGTCAGCGGGCAACCGCTGGGCTCGGCGAGCCTGGCGCTGGAAGCGATCCCGGCCGACCCGCACACGGCGGCCACCCTGCAGCTGCCCGACGGGGCGGCGCTGCTCATGCTGGAGCGGCTCACCAGCCTCGACGACGGCAGGCCCGTCGATCTCGAATACATCCGGATGCGCGGTGACCGAATCACCATGCGCGGCAGCCTGACAAGGAGCAGCACATGACCCTGGTCAACAATCGCGCCGACGTGCCGGTGACGATCGACGAGTCGCTGTGCATCGAGGGCTGCACGCTGTGCGTCGAGATCTGCCCGCTGGACTCGCTGGCGATCAACCCCGACACCGGCAAGGCCTTCATGCACGTCGACGAGTGTTGGTACTGCGGGCCCTGCGCCGCGCGCTGTCCCACCGGCGCGGTCACCGTCAATATGCCCTATCTGCTTCGCTGAACTCGTTAATCCTCAGGACATTCCATGAACAGACCCGTGATCGGGCTGGCGTCGGTGGCTGTCGCGGCCACCGTCGCCGCGGCCGGCTGCTCGCTGGACTCGTCGTCGGCCGGCGACGCCGTCGAGGTGGTGGTGGGCTACCAGTCCAAGACCATCAACACGGTGACCGCCGGTACCCTGCTGCGCGCCCAGGGCTACCTGGAGCGCCGGCTCGCCGACATCACCACCCGGACCGGCACCAAATACCGGGTGGTGTGGCAGGACTACGACACCGGTGCCCCGATCACCGCGCAGATGGTCGCCGAGAAGATCGATATCGGCTCGATGGGCGACTACCCGATGCTGATCAACGGCTCCAAAACCCAGGCCAACCCGCGGGCGGCCACCGAGATCGTCTCGGTCACCGGCTACAACCCCAAGGGCGCCCTGAACATGGTGGTGGTGGCGCCGGATTCGTCGGCGGCGGTCCTGACCGACCTGGCCGGTACCAAGGTGTCGGCCAGCGTCGGGTCGGCCGGCCACGGCACGCTGGTGCGCGCGTTGGCCCACACCGGCGCCGGAGTCGAGGTGCTCAACCAGCAACCGCAGGTCGGGGCCTCGGCGTTGGAATCCGGTCAGGTCCAGGGGCTGTCGCAGTTCGTTGCCTGGCCCGGTCTGCTGGTCTACCAGGGCAAGGCCAAGCTGCTGTATGACGGCGCCGAGCTCAACTACCCGACCCTGCACGGCGTGGTGGTGCGCCGCGCGTATGCCCGCACCCACCCGGAGGTGCTCGGTGCGTTCCTGCAGGCCCAGCTCGACGCCACCGACTTCCTCAACCACAAACCGCTGGAGGCCGCGCGCCTGGTCGCCGAGGGCAGCGGCCTGCCCCAAGAGGTGGTCTACCTCTACAACGGGCCGGGCGGCACCTCGTTTGACACCACGTTGAAACCATCGCTGGTAGACGCGTTGAAAAACGATGTGCCGTACCTGAAGTCGATCGGCGACTTCGCCGACCTGGACGTCGGCGAGTTCGTCCACGACGGGCCGCTCCGCGCGGCCTACGGCGCTCGCGGCCTCGACTACGACGCCGCGGTCGCGGCCACCGCCAACCCGT
>PPEA01000343.1 GCA_002967005.1 Mycobacterium talmoniae | reverse complement strand
ACAGCCGCGCAGCGGAGCAACCTATCCCGAGCTGCATACGGATATCGTGGCAGCGCTACAACATTCGGTGGCAGCATGATCGAGATTCCCGACCCCACCCAGCCGCTGCGGCTCGACTGCGACGTGCTGGTCATCGGCGGCGGCACCGCCGGCACCATGGCCGCGCTCACCGCCGCCGAACACGGCGCCCAGGTGCTGCTGCTGGAAAAGGCCCACGTCCGGCACTCCGGTGCGTTGGCGATGGGCATGGACGGCGTCAACAACGCCGTCATCCCCGGCAAGGCCGAACCCGAAGACTACGTCGCCGAGATCACCCGCGCCAACGACGGAATCGTCAACCAGCGCACCATCTACCAGACCGCCACCCGCGGCTTTGCCATGGTGCAGCGGCTAGAACGCTACGGGGTGAAATTCGAAAAGGACGAGCACGGCGAATACGCGGTGCGCCGGGTGCACCGCTCCGGCTCCTATGTGCTGCCGATGCCCGAAGGCAAAGACGTCAAAAAGGCGCTGTACCGGGTGCTGCGGCAACGCTCCATGCGGGAGAAGATCCGCATCGAAAACCGGCTGATGCCGGTGCGGGTGCTGGTCGCCGACGGTCGGGCGGTGGGCGCGGCCGCATTGCACACCCGCACCGGCGAATTCGTCACCGTCGGCGCCAAAGCGGTGATCCTGGCCACCGGGGCGTGCGGGCGGCTGGGGCTGCCGGCGTCGGGCTACCTGTACGGCACCTACGAGAACCCGACCAATGCCGGCGACGGATACTCGATGGCCTATCACGCCGGCGCGGAGCTGTCCGGGATCGAATGCTTCCAGGTCAACCCGCTGATCAAGGACTACAACGGCCCGGCCTGCGCCTACGTCGCGAACCCGTTCGGCGGATACCAAGTCAACGCGCTGGGGGAGCGGTTCGTCGACTCCGACTACTGGTCCGGACAGATGATGGCCGAGGTCAAAAACGAGATCGAGTCCGCGCGCGGACCGATCTACCTGAAGGTGTCGCATCTGCCCGACGAGACGCTCACCGCGCTGGAGAACATCCTGCACACCACCGAGCGGCCCACCCGCGGCACCTTCCACGCCAACCGCGGCCACGACTACCGCACCCACGACGTCGAGATGCACATCTCCGAAATCGGGTTGTGCTCCGGGCATTCCGCCTCCGGGGTGTGGGTCGACGAAAACGCCCGCACCACCGTGCCGGGTCTCTACGCCGCCGGGGACCTGGCCTGCGTGCCGCACAACTACATGATCGGCGCCTTCGTGTTCGGCGACTTGGCCGGTGCGCACGCCGCGTCGACGCTGGCCGAGGTGGCGGCGCCGCAGCAGCTGCCGACCGATCAGCTGGCCGAGGCGCACGAGCTGATCTACCGCCCGCTGCGCCACCCCGACGGTCCGCCGCAGCCGCAGGTGGAATACAAGCTGCGCCGGTTTGTCAACGACTATGTGGCACCACCGAAGACGGCCGCCAAGCTGTCGCTGGCGGTGCACACCTTCGAGCGGATGCGCGCCGAGATCAGCGAGATGGGGGCGCGCACCCCGCACGAGTTGATGCGCGCGGCCGAGGTGTCGTTCATCCGGGACTGCGCCGAACTGGCCGCCCGCTCGTCGCTGACCCGCACCGAATCACGCTGGGGGCTCTACCACGAGCGTGCCGACCTGCCCGGCCGCGACGACGCGCAGTGGGGGTATCACCTCAACGTGCGCAAACGCGCCGACGGCGCCATGGAGTTCCTGAAACGGCCGGTGGCACCGTATTTCGTGGCGGTGCCCGGATTGGATGGGCTACCGCCGGTCGACCAGTCGGTGCACCCGGTGGCCGAGCCGCCGCTGCTGGGCGGGCAGGCGCCGGCCACCGCGCGGTCGAGGATCACGCCGGTGGCCGCCGGGCATCCGCCGTCGCCGCGGTTCGCTGAAGTGCTCGCGCTGGAGGAACCGACCCTGGCGGAGTTGGTCGGCTATCTGGCCGACCCCGA
>PPEA01000342.1 GCA_002967005.1 Mycobacterium talmoniae | reverse complement strand
GGTGAACTCGGCTGCGGCGATGAGGATTTCGCCGCGGTGACGCGGGCGCTGAGCGCATCGGCGTGGCAGATCAGGGTGGGCGCCACTCGGGCGTTGTCCGGGGCGGCGGCCGAGTTCGCGCTGCCGCTGCTGTCGCGGGCACTCGACGATGAGCACCTCGACGTCCGCAAAGCCGCGGTGCTTGGGCTGACCTGCTGGGCGACAACCGACGTTGTCGCACGCGATGCGTTGGGCCTCGCGCTCAAGGACGTGGACGCCGACGTGCGCGCCTACGCCCGGCACGCGTTGGCGTCGGTCGACTGACCCTCGATTGCGCCGACTGTGCAGTTCCATCCGCTTTTCGGCGCCGGGGCGTATGGAATCGCACAGTCACGAACGCTGCGGTTGTCGCTAGTCCCGAGCAGACGCAACGGCCCCAAAACCCGCGCGTGTTGGGGTGCTTTTGTGTCTGGTCGCGGAGAAAAGCAGCGCGGGCGGCGCACCGTAACTAGACTTACGGATCATGACAACCTCGACCGCAGCCAATTCCCGGCTTTCCGTGGAGGACTGGGTGCAGACCGGCTTCCGCATCCTGGCCGAGGAGGGGGTCAAAGCCCTCACCATCGACCGGCTGTGTCGCAAATTGGGCGTCACGAAGGGCAGCTTCTACTGGCATTTCAGCGATATGAAGGCCTATCGCCGCGCCCTGGCGGACACCTTCGCCGCGGTGCGCGACGAGGACCGCGGTGATTTCGCCGAGCTGGCGACGCTGCCGCCACGCGAGCGGCTGTCCCGGATGATGACCTCGCTGGTCGGCCCGCGGCACTGGATGCTGGAGCGCGCGATGCGCGAATGGGCGCGGTCGGAGGACACCGTCGCCGCGGCGGTGCGCGCCTCGGATCGGCGGGTGCTCGAGGCGGTGCGGCAGGTGTTTCTGGACGACGGCTTCGACGCCGACGACGCCGACATGCGGGCCAACGCCACCTTCGCGGCCGGTATCGGCTTCTTGCACCTGGCGGGGTCGCGGCCCAGCCCGCGCGCCGTCGGGCGGCGCGAACAGTTCTTGGATGTGATGCTGCGGCACTGAGCCGCTCGGCGCCGTCGACGAAATCCCGCGTGCGACCTGCGATTACCCACGCCCTCGTACCATACTAAAAGGTATGGTACGGTCCTGATATGACGACGTCGCCCGGGTTGGTGCCCGGAGTCACCGAGGAATTCATTACCCGGTTGGCCGATCGCGCCGGCGAGGCCGAGCGGTTGCGCCGGTTGCCGCGGGCCACCCTCGACGATTACCGGGCCTCCGGGCTGGCCAGTCTGCTGCTGCCCGCGCGCTACGGCGGCCGGCAGGCGGAGTTCCCGGAGATCCTCGACCCGATCCGGCGGATGGCGCATGGCTGCGCGTCGAGCGCGTGGACGCTGGGTTTCTACACCCTGCACAACTGGATGCTGGCCCTGTTTGTGAACAGGTTCAAGACGAGGTGTTCGCGACCGGGCCGGTGCTGTGCCCGGCGCCGCTGGCCCCGACCGGGCGCGGGGTGCCGGCCGACGGCGGAATCCGGCTCAGCGGCCGGTGGTCCTGGGCGACCGGGGTGATGGACGCCGACTGGGTGCTGGTGGGGCGATTTGCGGGCCCGACGAGGCGCCCTATCCGGCGTTGGTGTTGCTGCCGGCCGCCGATGTCCAGGTCGAGGATGTGTGGCACACCGCCGGGATGCGGGCCACCGGCTCCAACGACGTGGTCGTCGACGACGTGTGGGTGCCCGCGCACCGGCTGACCAACGTCGTCGACATCTACGGGGGCACCACCCCCGGCGCCGCCCTGCACGACGCCGCCCCCTACCGCTGGCCGATGGTGCCGGCGCTGGCGCTGGTGGCCGCGATGCCCGCACTGGGCGCGGCCGAACGAGCCGCCGACCTGTACGCGCAACGACTCGGCAACCGGGTGTTGGCCTATTCGGGTGCGGCACAAAAGGACCAGCCCGCCGCGCAGATCCGGCTGGGGGAGGCGCGGGTGCGGCTGCGCGCGCTGCGAGGACTGCTCGACGACACCGTCGACGCGATCCAGGCCGCCGTGACCAACGGTGAGCGGGTGCCCCGGGCGGCGCGGGCGAACGCGCGGGTCGCCGCCGCGCACATCGTGCACGAATCGCGTGCGGTGATCGGCGACCTGCTCGAGGCATCCGGGGCCAGCGCCCAGTTCCTGGACAACCCGCTGCAGCGGATCAAACGCGACGTCGACATCATCTGCGGGCACGTGGTTTTCGACTACGACGTGGCCCGGGAACTCGCCGGCGCATTGGAGGTCGGGGTGAAAGTCTCACCGATCGCCATGCTCTGAGCGCTGCCCGCCGGCTTGGCCCGCCGAGATCGGCGTTATCGTGACGTGTTCTCGACGTTTCGCCCGCTTACGTCGATCTCGGCGCCGCGGAAAGACGCCGAAGAGGCTGAGCCCTAGAGATCCAGGGCGCGGTAGGTGCGGTGCACGAACTTCGGTTGCGCGGTCTGCAATTTGGCGATCGAGGTGTTACCGGCGACCGCCGCGGCGGACTCGGTGGACAGGGTGGGGAGGTTTTGGATCAGGTACAGCAGGATCAGCTCGGCGCTGGGATCGGCCTGCCACCAGGTGCCGTAGGCGCCGGGCCAGCTGAACGTCCCGGCCCCGCCCGGCCCGTACAGCGGCCGCGACGCGGCCGGATCGGTCACCACCGACAAGTTCAACCCGAACCCGCGGCCCACCCAGAACGGGGCGCCCAAAAACGGGTGCCGCTTCTGCTCAGCGGTCAGCCGGTCGGTGCGCATCGCGGCCGCCGCGTCGCTGGACAGCACCCGGGTGCCGTCGAACATCCCGTCGGCCAACAACATTCGGGCGAACGCCAGATAGTCGTCGATCGTCGACCACAACCCGCCGCCGGCGTGGGGAAGCTGGGCGGCGCGATGTGCGGCGGGCCCATCACGTCGTGGCGCAGCGTGTTGTCCTCCGCGAGGCTGTACATGGTCGCGGCGCGGCGGCGTGCGGCCGCCGAGACGAAAAACCCGGTGTCGGCCATGCCCAGCGGAGCCAGGATCCGGTCGTCGAGCACCCGGTAAAACGGTTTGCCCTCGATCCGCGACAGCAGCACCCCCAGCACGTCGATGCCGTGGCTGTAGGTCACCCGGTCGCCGGGCTGATGCACCAGCGGCAGCTCGCGAGGGCGGCCAGCCAGGCGTCGGGTCCCTGCCCGAACGGCAGCCGCAGATACGCCCGGGCGATCGGCCCGTCCACGGTGAAGCCGTAGGCCAGGCCGCTGCGGTGGGTCATCAGGTCCTCGACCGTGATCGGCTGCCGCGCCGGGCGGGTGTTGTCCAGCGGTCCGGCCGGATCGGCCAGCACGGTCATGTCGGCGAACTCGGGCAGCCAGCGGATGATCGGGTCGCGCAGCGCCAGCTTGCCCTCGTCGACCAGGGTCATCGCCGCGGCCACGGTGACCGGTTTGGTCATCGACGCGATCCGAAACAGCGTGTCGCGCTGCATCGGCAGCCCGGCGTCGACGTCGCGGTAGCCGATCTCGTTGACCTGCAGCACCTTCCCGCGCTGCCAGACCAGGGTCACCGCGCCGGCGAGCAGCCCGGCGTCGCAGGCCTCGCGGATCGACGCCTGGTTGCGGTCGAGATTCACCCGCTCAGGCTAGCCGCTGCGCCACGACGTACCAGAACGTCATCTCCCCGCCCCACCCTTCGCGGTACACCGTCGCCGGGGTCAGCGACACGATGTCCCAGCCCGCGCCGCCCAGGATGTCACGCAAACTCTGCTCGGTGACCATCGGCCGCGGCCGGTCCGGGTCGGGCGGGTCGTTGGCATCGGAAAAACAGGACAGCAGCAAGGTGGCGTCGGCCCGGGTGGCGCGGTGCAGCGCGGCGGCGTAGCGGCGTTTGCCGTCGTCGTGCAGGCAGTGGAACATGCCGCTGTCGATGACGGTGTCGAACGCGTCGGTGTAGCCGTCCAGCCGGGTGGCGTCGGCCACCGCGAACCGCACGTCTACCCCGGCGTGGGCGGCGCGGCGTTCGGCGGTGATCAGCGCGGTCGGGGAGATGTCCAGCCCGGTCACCGCGAAGCCCTGCTGCGCCAGATAGACCGCGTTGTCGCCCAGCCCGCAGCCGATGTCCAGCACCGTGCCGTGCACCAGGCCGGCGGCGTGCCAGCCGAGGACGTTGTCCTTGGGAGCTTTGGTGTCCCACGGCGGTGTCGTCATGGGCGGGACGCCGTCGCCGGGGCTTTCGCCGCGGTAGAGGGCGTCGAAGTCCAGCGGCAGCCCGGACGACGCGGGCGAATCAGCGGGGCCGGTCATTTTCGCCAGCGTAATGCCAGGTGCTAGGCTGCCGGGCAGTTCGACATCCTTTAACGATCCGTCCCGTGAGGCGGAGAAGGAGGTCTGCGGTCGCGCATGGGCGCTGCAGGTAATGCCAGCACGGACCGGGAATTGATGTCCTCGGCCGACGTCGGGCGCACCATTTCTCGGATCGCCCACCAGATCATCGAAAAGACCGCGCTCGACGGCCCCGACGCCCCCCGCGTGGTGCTGCTGGGGATTCCGACCCGCGGGGTCATCCTGGCCCGGCGGCTGGCCGGCAAGATCAGCGAATTCTGCGGCGTGGACGTCGCGCACGGCGCGCTGGACATCACCCTGTACCGCGACGATCTGATGCGCCAACCGCCGCGGCCGCTGGAGGCCACCTCGATCCCGGCCGGCGGCGTCGACGACGCGCTGGTGAGTCCTGGTCGACGACGTGCTGTTCGCCGGCCGGTCGGTGCGCGCGGCGCTGGACGCGCTGCGCGACCTGGCCGGCCCCGGCGCGGTGCAGCTGGCGGTGCTGGTCGACCGCGGCCACCGGGAGCTGCCGGTGCGCGCCGACTACGTCGGCAAGAACGTGCCGACCGCGCGGGGGGAGAGCGTGCACGTGCTGCTGAGCGAACACGACGACCGCGATCAGGTGGTGCTGTCGCGATGAGTAGACACCTGCTAGCCGCCGGCGACCTGAGCCGCGACGAGGCCACCGCCATCCTCGACGACGCCGACCGGTTCGCGCAGGCGCTGCTGGGCCGCGAGGTCAAGAAGCTGCCGACGCTGCGCGGGCGCACCGTGATCACCATGTTCTACGAGAACTCCACCCGCACCCGGGTGTCGTTCGAGGTGGCCGGCAAATGGATGAGCGCCGACGTCATCAACGTGTCCGCGACGGGATCCTCGGTGGGCAAGGGGGAGTCGCTGCGCGACACCGCGCTGACGCTGCGCGCCGCCGGCGCCGACGCGCTGGTCATCCGGCACCCGGCGTCCGGCGCGGCGTAGCTGCTGGCCGACTGGACCGCCCGCGACGAGGGTGGCCCGGCGGTGATCAACGCCGGTGACGGCACCCACGAGCACCCCACCCAGGCGCTGCTGGACGCATTGACCATCCGGCAACGCCTCGGCGGGATCGAGGGCAAGCGTGTCGTGATCGTCGGCGACATCCTGCACAGCCGGGTCGCCCGGTCCAACGTCATGCTGTTGGCCACCCTGGGTGCCGAGGTGGTGCTGGTGGCGCCGCCGACGCTGCTGCCGGTCGGGGTGGCCGACTGGCCGGTCACCGTCTCCCACGATTTCGATGCCGAACTGCCCGCCGCCGACGCGGTGTTGATGCTGCGGGTGCAGGCCGAACGGATGACCGGCGGGTTCTTCCCGTCGGCCCGCGAGTACTCGGTGCGCTACGGGTTGTCCGAGCGGCGCCAGGCGATGCTGCCCGGCCACGCCGTGGTGCTGCACCCGGGGCCGATGCTGCGCGGGATGGAGATCACCTCCTCGGTGGCCGACTCCACCCAATCGGCGGTGCTGCAACAGGTTTCCAACGGGGTGCACGTGCGGATGGCGGTGCTGTTCCATCTGCTGGTCGGCGCGGGGGGAGCGGGGTCGGCAACGGAGGGGGCCGCGTGAGCGTATTGATTCGCGGGGTGCGCTTATACGGCGAGGGCGAGCAGGTCGACGTGCGGGTCGACGACGGCCAGATCGCCGAGATCGGTGCCGGGCTGGCGATTCCCGCCGAGGCCGAGGTGATCGACGCCACCGGTCAGGTGCTGCTGCCCGGTTTCGTCGACCTGCACACCCATCTGCGGGAACCCGGCCGGGAATACGCCGAGGACATCGAAACCGGTTCGGCCGCCGCGGCGCTGGGCGGCTACACGGCGGTGTTCGCGATGGCCAACACCACCCCGGTCGCCGACTCGCCGGTGGTCACCGACCACGTTTGGCACCGCGGCCAGCAGGTCGGGCTGGTCGATGTGCACCCGGTCGGGGCGGTCACCGTCGGGCTGGGCGGAGCCGAGCTCACCGAGATGGGCATGATGGCCGCCGGCGCCGCCGGAGTGCGGATGTTCTCCGACGACGGTCTGTGCGTGCACGATCCGCTGGTGATGCGTCGCGCGCTGGAGTACGCCACCGGGTTGGGGGTGCTGATCGCCCAGCACGCCGAGGAGCCGCGGCTGACCGTCGGCGCCGTCGCCCACGAGGGCCCAACGCGGCGAAGCTGGGGCTCTCCGGGTGGCCGCGGGCCGCCGAGGAATCGATCGTCGCCCGCGACGCCCTGCTGGCCCGCGACGCCGGTGCCCGGGTGCACATCTGCCACGCCTCCACCGCCGGCACCGTCGAGATCCTGAAATGGGCCAAGGGGCAGGGGATTTCGATCACCGCCGAAGTCACCCCGCACCACCTGCTGCTCGACGACCACCGGCTGGCCAGCTACGACGGGGTGAACCGGGTCAACCCGCCGCTGCGCGAGGCCACCGATGCGCAGGCGCTGCGGCAGGCGCTGGCCGACGGGGTCATCGACTGTGTGGCCACCGACCACGCGCCGCACGCCGAACACGAGAAGTGCTGCGAGTTCTCCGCCGCCCGCCCGGGCATGCTGGGGCTGCAGACCGCGCTGTCGGTGGTGGTGGCCACCATGGTGCAACCGGGCCTGCTGACCTGGCGCGACGTGGCCCGGGTGATGAGCGAGAAGCCGGCGGCCATCGTCGGGCTGCCCGACCAGGGCCGGCCGCTGGAGGTCGGCGAGCCGGCCAACCTCACCGTCGTCGACCCGGACGCCACCTGGACGGTGGTCGGCACCGAGCTGGCCAGCCGGTCGGCCAACACCCCGTTCGAGTCGATGAGCCTGCCGGCCAGCGTGACCGCCACCCTGCTGCGCGGCACGGTGACCGCTCGGGACGGAAAGTGCCCGGCATGAATTCGGGAACGCTGATCGCGTCGCTGATCTTCGCCGTCGTGCTGGTGGTGCTGATCGGCTTCCTGATCCAGCTGATGATGCGGGGCTGGCGGCGCCGTGCGCAGCGGCAGGCCGCGGTGATCGGCACGCTGCCGCCGGTGCCCGACACGGTGGGGCCGCCGACCGTGGCGGCGACCCGCGGCCTGTATGTGGGCTGCACCCTGGTGCCGAGCTGGAACGACCGGGTGGCGGTCGGCGACTTGGGCTACCGCACCAAGGCGGTGCTGACCCGCTATCCCGAGGGAATCATGGTGCAGCGCAGCGCCGGTCGGCCGATTTGGATTCCGGACGACTCCGTGATCGCGGTGCGCACCGAGCGCGGCATCGTCGGTAAGGCTGTCCCCATGAGGAACCACGAGGGAGGAGTCCTGGTGATCCGGTGGCGGCTGCCGTCGGGCACCGAACTCGACACCGGGTTCCGCGCCGACAACCGCAACGAATACGACCGCTGGCTACAGGGGGAGCAATGACCACCACCAAAGCCGTCTTAGTGCTCGAGGACGGCCGGATCTTCACCGGCACGCCGTTCGGCGCGGTCGGCCAAACCCTAGGCGAGGCGGTGTTTTCCACCGGCATGTCCGGCTACCAGGAGACGCTGACCGACCCCAGCTATCACCGCCAGATCGTGGTGGCCACCGCCCCGCAGATCGGCAATACCGGCTGGAACGACGAGGACGCCGAGAGCCGGGGCGACAAGATCTGGGTGGCCGGCTACGCGGTGCGCGACCCGTCGCCGCGGGCCTCGAACTGGCGGGCCACCGGGACGCTGGAAGACGAACTGATCCGGCAAAACATCGTCGGGGTGGCCGGGATCGACACCCGCGCGGTGGTGCGGCATCTGCGCAGCCGCGGCTCGATGAAGGCCGGGGTGTTCTCCGGTGACACGCTCGCCGAGCCCGAGGAACTGCTGGAGCGGGTGCGCGGCCAGCAACCGATGCTCGGCGCGGACCTGGCCGGCCAGGTCAGCACCGAGGCCGGCTATGTGGTGGACCCGCACGGCCCGCGCCGGTTCACGGTGGCCGCCTTGGACCTCGGGATCAAAACCAATACCCCGCGCAACTTCGCGGCCCGCGGGGTCCGCAGCCACGTGCTGCCGGCGTCGGTGACCTTCGAGCAGATCGCCGACCTGCGACCCGATGGGGTGTTCTTATCCAACGGGCCGGGCGACCCGGCCACCGCCGACCACCTCGTCGCGGTGACCCGGGAGGTGCTCGGCGCCGGGATCCCGCTGTTCGGGATCTGTTTCGGCAACCAGATCCTGGGCCGGGCGTTGGGGCTGTCCACCTACAAGATGGTGTTCGGTCACCGCGGCATCAACATCCCGGTGATCGACCACGCCACCGGTCGGGTCGCGGTGACCGCGCAAAACCACGGCTTCGCGCTGGAAGGCGAGGCTGGTCAAGGGTTCGACACCGACTTCGGTCCGGCCGTGGTCAGCCACACCTGCGCCAACGACGGCGTCGTCGAGGGCGTCAAACTCGTTGACGGAAGGGCGTTCTCGGTGCAGTACCATCCGGAGGCCGCGGCGGCCCGCACGCGCGGAATACCTGTTCGACCAGTTCATCGACCTGATGGGGGGCTCACAATGAGCGCCCGCACCACCCCCGCGAGCGTGCACAAATGTACGCCGATACGGGATAAATCGCGTACATGTTGCGCACGCTCGCGGTGAGGAGAAGTAGATGCCGCGCCGCACGGATATCAACCACGTCCTGGTCATCGGGTCCGGTCCCATCGTGATCGGCCAGGCCTGCGAGTTCGACTACTCGGGCACCCAGGCCTGCCGGGTGCTCAAGGCCGAGGGCCTGCAAGTCACCCTGGTCAACTCCAACCCGGCCACGATCATGACCGACCCGGAGTACGCCGACCACACCTACGTCGAGCCGATCACCCGCGACTTCGTGGAGCGGGTCATCGCCCAACAGGCCGAGCGTGGCAACAAGATCGACGCGCTGCTGGCCACGTTGGGCGGCCAGACCGCGCTGAACACCGCCGTTGCGCTGTATGAGGGCGGGGTGCTGGACCGCTACAACGTCGAGTTGATCGGCGCGGACTTCGATGCCATCCAACGCGGCGAGGACCGGCAGCGATTCAAAGACATCGTCGCGAAGGTGGGCGGCGAATCCGCCCGCAGCCGGGTGTGTTTCACCATGGACGAGGTCACCGAGACGGTCGCCGAGCTGGGGCTGCCGGTCGTGGTGCGGCCCTCGTTCACCATGGGCGGGCTGGGCTCGGGGCTGGCGCACAGCATCGAGGAACTGGAGCGGATGGCCGGGGCCGGGCTGGCCGCCTCGCCCAGCGCCAATGTGCTGATCGAGGAGTCGATCTTCGGCTGGAAGGAATACGAGCTCGAGCTGATGCGCGACGGCCACGACAACGTGGTGGTGGTGTGCTCGATCGAGAACGTCGACCCGATGGGCGTGCACACCGGGGACTCGGTGACGGTGGCGCCGGCGATGACGCTGACCGACCGGGAATACCAGAAGATGCGGGATCTGGGCATCGCCATCCTGCGCGAGGTCGGTGTCGACACCGGCGGCTGCAACATCCAGTTCGCGGTGAACCCGGCCGACGGGCGGCTGATCGTGATCGAGATGAATCCGCGGGTGTCGCGGTCCAGCGCGCTGGCGTCCAAGGCCACCGGCTTCCCGATCGCCAAGATCGCCGCCAAACTGGCCATCGGCTACACCCTCGATGAGATCCTCAACGACATCACCAAGGAAACCCCGGCCTGCTTCGAACCCACCCTGGACTACGTGGTGGTCAAGGCGCCCCGGTTCGCGTTCGAGAAGTTCGTCGGCGCCGACCCGACGCTGACCACCACCATGAAGTCGGTGGGTGAAGCGATGTCGTTGGGCCGCAACTTCGTCGAGGCACTCGGCAAGGTGATGCGCTCGCTGGAGACCAGCCGCATCGGGTTCTGGACCGCACCGGACCCCGAAAACAGCTCAGTCGGCGCCGTCCTCGACCGGCTGCGCACCCCGACCGAGGGCCGGCTCTACGACATCGAACTGGCGCTGCGGCTCGGCGCCGCCGTCGAGCAGGTGGCCGAGGCCTCCGGGGTGGACCCGTGGTTCGTCGAGCAGATCAACGTGCTGGTGGGGCTGCGCTCCGAGCTGTACCACGCCGCCGTCCTGGACGCCGACCTGCTGCGGCGCGCCAAATACCACGGGCTGTCGGATCGCCAGATCGCCGCGCTGCGGCCGGAACTGGCCGGCGAAGACGGGGTCCGGTCGCTGCGCGGGCGGCTGGGCATCCATCCGGTGTACAAGACGGTGGACACCTGCGCGGCGGAGTTCGAAGCGAAAACGCCCTACCACTACAGCAGCTACGAACTCGACCCCGCCGCCGAAACCGAGGTGGCGCCGCAGACCGACAAACCCAAGGTGCTGATCCTGGGGTCGGGCCCCAACCGCATCGGGCAGGGCATCGAGTTCGACTACAGCTGTGTGCACGCGGCGACGACGCTGAGCCAGGCCGGGTTTGAGACCGTGATGGTCAACTGCAACCCGGAGACGGTGTCCACCGACTACGACACCGCCGACCGGTTGTACTTCGAGCCGCTGACGTTCGAGGACGTGCTGGAGGTGTTCTACGCCGAATCGCAGTCCGGGATCGGCGGCCCCGGGGTGGTCGGGGTCATCGTGCAACTCGGCGGCCAAACCCCGCTGGGGTTGGCGCAGCGGCTGGCCGACGCCGGGGTGCCGATCGTCGGGACCCCGCCGGAGGCCATCGATTTGGCTGAGGACCGCGGCGCGTTCGGCGACGTGCTGAACGCCGCCGGGCTGCCGGCCCCCCGCTACGGCACCGCCACCAGCTTCGACCAGGCCCGCCGCATCGCCGCCGAGATCGGCTACCCGGTGCTGGTCCGTCCGTCCTATGTGCTGGGCGGGCGCGGGATGGAAATCGTCTACGACGAGGACACCCTGCGCGGCTACATCACCCGGGCCACCCAGCTGTCCCCCGAGCACCCGGTGCTGGTGGACCGGTTCCTGGAGGACGCCCTGGAGATCGACGTCGACGCGTTGTGCGACGGCACCGAGGTCTACATCGGCGGCATCATGGAGCACATCGAGGAAGCGGGCATCCACTCCGGCGACTCGGCGTGCGCGCTGCCGCCGGTGACGCTGGGCCGGCAAAACATCGAGCAGGTGCGCCAAGCCACCGAGGCCATCGCGCACGGTGTGGGCGTGGTGGGCCTGCTCAACGTGCAGTACGCGCTCAAAGACGATGTGCTCTACGTGCTGGAGGCCAACCCGCGCGCCAGCCGCACCGTGCCGTTCGTGTCCAAGGCCACCGCGGTGCCGCTGGCCAAGGCGTGCGCGCGAATCATGCTGGGCGCCACCATCGCTCAGCTGCGCGCGGAGGGCTTGCTGGCGCGACCGGGGATGGCGCGCACGGCGTGCCCGGGGCGCCGATCGCGGTGAAGGAAGCCGTGCTGCCGTTCCACCGGTTCCGCCGCACCGACGGTTCGAGCATCGAGTCGCTGCTGGGCCCGGAGATGAAGTCCACCGGCGAGGTGATGGGGATCGACCGCGACTTCGGCAGCGCGTTCGCCAAGAGCCAGACCGCCGCCTACGGGTCGCTGCCCGCCGGCGGCACCATCTTCGTGTCGGTGGCCAACCGCGACAAGCGGTCCCTGGTCTTCCCGGTCAAGCGGCTCGCCGACCTGGGCTTTCGGGTGCTGGCCACCGAGGGAACCGCGGAAATGTTGCGCCGCAACGGTATCCCCTGTGACGAGGTGCGCAAACTGTTCGAGGAGCCCGGCGCGGGCCGCCCGGAGGCGTCCGCGGTGGACGCGATATTGGCCGGCGCGGTCGATCTGGTGATCAACACGCCCTACGGCAATTCCGGTCCGCGCATCGACGGTTACGAGATCCGCTCGGCCGCGGTGAGCATGAACATCCCGTGCGTGACGACGGTGCAGGGCGCGGCGGCGGCCGTGCAGGGCATCGAGGCGGGGATCCGCGGCGATATCGGGGTGCGGTCACTGCAAGAACTGCACAGCGCGTTGGGCGAGGCGTCGGCGGGCAGCGCCGGATGACCGGCTTCGGTGCCCGGCTGGCCGCGGCGACGGCGCGGCGCGGGCCGCTGTGCCTGGGCATCGACCCGCACCCCGAACTGTTGCGGCCTGGGGGTTACCGGCCACCGCCGACGGCTGGCCGGCGTTCTGCGAGACCTGCGTGGCGGCCTACGCCGACTTCGCGGTCGTCAAACCGCAGGTGGCGTTCTTCGAGTCCTACG
>PPEA01000341.1 GCA_002967005.1 Mycobacterium talmoniae | reverse complement strand
CGCCGCGGGGCCGTCGGCGCGGGCCAGCGCGGGCGGGGTGACGATCATCGTCGCGGCGAGCACGGCGGCGGACCCTGCGATTGTCATCCACTTCATGCCGGCTATGTCGAGACCGGGCCCGGCCGCGTTACGGTGCGTCACGTCACAGCCGCCCCACCCGTATCTACTACGCGGCGTCGTTGTCGGTTTCACCGGCGAAAGGCCTGTTCGACACGCCGCGCGACACGCGCGACACGTAATGCGATCTGGAAAATATGCGAAACCGGCAATGCTTCGACGTCAGAAGCTGTCGTAACAGCCGGCTGCCGAATCGCGCCCACCTGCTGGCAGACCGTGCCGATCGCCCAAAACCGCTGCTAGACAGCGTTTTCGAGAAATCTGCCCGCGCACCGGCGCGGGGCGGGCGGTTGCCGGCCGGTCGGCGCCCGACGGCGGCGGCGAATCGCCGCTCGGCCCATACGCTGGGCATTTGTGGCCCTAAGCAGGGGGGGTGGGGTTAGATTTCGTCAGGCGGGGTGGGTACGGTCGTCGTCGCTGGCTGGAGTACCCGGCCGAGATAAACAAACATCGATGCCAATCGATGACGATGAGGAGGAATCGTGGCCCTTCCCCAGTTGACCGACGAGCAGCGCGCGGCCGCGTTGGAGAAGGCTGCTGCCGCACGTCGAGCCCGAGCCGAACTCAAGGACCGGCTCAAGCGTGGTGGCACCAACCTCAAGCAGGTGCTCAAGGACGCCGAGACCGATGAGGTCTTGGGCAAGATGAAGGTTTCGGCGCTGCTCGAGGCGTTGCCGAAGGTGGGCAAGGTCAAGGCGCAGGAAATCATGACCGAGCTCGAGATCGCACCGACCCGCCGGTTGCGCGGCCTGGGTGACCGTCAGCGCAAGGCGCTGCTGGAAAAGTTCGACTTTTCCTAACCCGGCCAGCATGCAGGCCGACGATGGCCTGAGGCGGGGTTGGAAAGCCGGACGACGAGCGCGACCCGCGTGCGCGGCCCCCGGCCGTCGCGCGCGTGGTCGTGCTGTCCGGTCCCTCCGCGGTCGGTAAATCCACGGTGGTCCGCTGTCTGCGTGACCGGATCCCCGACCTGTACTTCAGCGTGTCGGCGACCACCCGGGCGCGCGGCCCGGCGAGGTCGACGGCGTCGACTACCACTTCGTGACCGCGGAGCAGTTTGCGCGGCTGATCGAAGAGCACGCGCTGCTGGAGTGGGCCGAGATCCACAACGGTCTGCACCGCTCCGGCACCCTGCGCGAACCGGTCCGGGAGGCCGCCGCCGCCGGTCATCCGGTGCTGATCGAGGTCGATTTGGCCGGGGCGCGGGCGGTTAAGCGGGCGCTGCCGGAGGCCATCACGGTGTTCCTGGCGCCGCCGAGCTGGGAGGTGCTGGAGGCCAGATTGGTGGGCCGCGGCACCGAAACGCCGGCGGTGCGGCAGCGCCGGCTGGCCACCGCACGCGCCGAACTGGCAGCTCAGGGCGACTTCGACCACGTCGTGGTGAACCGCCAATTGGAGACAGCCTGCGCGGAATTGGTATCCTTGCTGGTGGGAACCGCCCCGGACCCGGAGTGAGCCGCCCGCCCAGACTCAAAGTCCTTCAGACCCCAGTCCTTACCCGCCAGGAGATAGCTACGTGACTACGCCCCAGACCGACGCGCCGTTGGCGGCCGTCCCCGACGAGTTCGACGTGTCCGTCGGTGGCTACGACACCCCGCTGGGCATCACCAACCCGCCCATCGACGAGCTGCTGGAGCGCGCGTCGAGCAAGTACGCGCTGGTGATCTACGCCGCCAAGCGGGCCCGTCAGATCAACGACTACTACAACCAGCTCGGCGACGGCATCCTCGAGTACGTCGGCCCGCTGGTGGAGCCGGGCCTGCAGGAAAAGCCGCTGTCCATCGCGCTGCGGGAGATCCACGCCGACCTGCTCGAACACACTGAAGGCGAGTAAGGGGAGCAGGGGCGGTCCGCGATGAGCCTCCGGGGCGACGAGCAGTCGTGAACGAGCGCAAGCGGATCGTCGTCGGTGTCGCCGGCGGCATCGCCGCCTACAAGGCGGCCACCGTCGTGCGCCAACTCACCGAGGCCGGGCATCAGGTCCAGGTCATCCCGACCGAATCGGCGTTGCGGTTCATCGGCGCCGCCACCTTTGAGGCGCTGTCCGGGCAGCCGGTGCGCACCGGGGTGTTCGAGGACGTCCCGGCCGTGCCGCATGTGGCCATTGGGCAGCAGGCCGATCTGGTCGTGGTGGCACCGGCCACCGCCGACCTGCTGGCCCGACCCGGGATCGCGCAGGTGTTCTGCTTCGAGAACCGCGGCGAGGAGATCGGGGTCACGCTGGCGCATCCGCACGGCCAGATCTACGGCTACCCGTATGTCACCCCGCGCACCGCCGCCATGCTGGAGCAGGCCCGGGCGCACCGGACCGGCCACGGCCACAACCTGTTTGCCGACCTGCTGGCCGCCGAGGTCACCGAGGGTATCCGGGTGGTGCTGCGCAACGAGTGGTTCACCGCGTTTGTGCCGTTCGCCGCGCGCTGGCCCGTCGAGGTGCACCTGTACCCAAACCGGATGGTGCACAACCTGACCGAGCTGACCGACACCGAGCTGGACGCGTTCACCGCGATGTACCGGGAGCTGCTGGCCCGCTTCGACCGGCTGTATGACGCCCCGCTGCCGTACATGGCGGCGCTGCACCAGTACACCGCGGCCCAGCCCGACGGCTACTTTCACGTCGAGCTGATGTCGATTCGGCGCAGCGCCACCAAGTTGAAATACCTGGCGGCCTCCGAGTCGGCGATGGACGCCTTCATCGTCGACGTGACCCCCGAGGCCGTGGCCGCGCGGCTGCGCGAGCTGTGATCAGCTACGCCGCGCCCGGTCGGATCAACCTGATCGGCGAACACACCGACTACAACAGCGGTTTCGCGTTGCCGATCGCGCTGCCGGCCCGCACCACCGTCACCTTCGAGCCCGCCGACACCGACGCGATCACCGCCCGCAGCGACCGCGCCGACGCC
>PPEA01000340.1 GCA_002967005.1 Mycobacterium talmoniae | reverse complement strand
GCCGTGCACGACGTCGGGGGTGCCGTCCATCGCGCGGGCGCTGCGCTGGCGGTTCGACGGGGTGCAGCGCGTCGGCCCCGATGTGCTGCTCAGCCTGGTCCCCGGCTGACCCGCCTGGGCCTCCCGCGCCGCGAGCGTGCGCAAATGTACGCCAAAACCCCTGGAAACCCGTACATTTGTGCACGCTCGCGCCGGGGTCGACGCCCGCGATCAGGGCTCGGAGAACGCGGCCTCCGCATCCGGCTCCGGCTCGTCGGCGTGTTCCTTGCGGGCCCCGATCAGCAGGCCCAGCAGCGCGCCGACCACGCACACGATCGCGGTGATGAAGAACATCTCCCCGTACTGCATGGCGAACGCGAGCCGGTAATTGGCCGCCTGCGCGGCCAGCTGTTCGGCCAGCGAGTGACCAGCACCGCGGCTCGGCAGGCCGGCCAGGATCTGGTTGAACCGGTGCAGCCCCCACGCCGACAGCGCGGCCATCCCGACCAGCATGCCGGTCATCCGGGCCACCACCACCCCCGACGAGGCGATGCCGTGCTGCGCCGAGGGCACCACCCGCAGCGCCGCCGAGGTCAGCGGCCCGATCACCAGGCCCAACCCGATCCCGGCCAGCGCCAGGTCGGTGTCCATGGCCGGCAGCGTGAAAAAACCGAAGTTGTGCCGGTACGCCAGCAGATCGACCGGCCACTTGGAGATCCACCAGTAGCCGAACGCGGCGATGAGCAACCCGGCGAAGGTGACCGCCCGGTCACCCACCCGGGTGGCGATCCAGCCGCCGGCCAGGGCGCCGATCGGCAGCGCGATCAAAAACCGCAGCAGCAGACCCGCCGCCGCGTTTTGGTCCAGGCCCAGCACACCCTGACCGAACAATTCGACGTTGACCAGGGTCACCATCAGCGCGGCGCCCGCGCACAGCGAGGCGCCCAGCGCCGCCAGAAACGCCCGGAAGTGCACGCCGACCGGGTCGATGAGCCGGGTGCGGGCGAAGAACCGCTCCCACACCCCGAACGCCACCGCGGCCAGCAGCGCGAACCCCAGCGCCGGCAGCCCCCAGTCGGGCAGCGCCTGTTTGGCGCTGGGCTCCGGGTTGTACAGCCCGAGCACGGCCAGGCCCAGCGTGACCGCCAGCAGCACCCCGCCGATGATGTCGATGCGTTCCGGCGGGCCGTCGCCCTTGGCCTTGGCCGGCAGGCTGAAGTGGATCATCACCATCGCGATCGCGGTCAGCGGCACGTTGATCCAGAACACGTCGCGCCAGTCCCGCAGCAACCACACGATGAAAATGCCGTACAGCGGCCCCAGCACGCTGCCCAGCTCCTGGGCGGCACCGATACCGCCGAGCACCCCGGCGCGGTTGCGTTCCGACCACAGGTCGGCGCCCAGCGCCAGCGTCACCGGCAGCAGCGCACCGCTGGCCACCCCCTGAATGGTGCGGCCGACCACCAGCATGGACAGGTCGGTGGACAAGGCGGTGACCACCGAGCCGGCCGCGAACGCCGCCAGGCTGGCCTGCAGCAGCATCTTGCGGCCGAACCGGTCGGACGCCCGACCCAGCAGCGGCATCGCCGCGATGTAGCCCAACAGGTAGCAGGTGACGATCGGGGTGATCTGCTGAATCTTGTTGATCGGGATACCGACACCGTCGGGCGGCGGGGCCATGATGTCGCGCATGATCGTGACCACGACATAGGTGTCGAGGGCACCCAGTAGGACGGCGAGGCTCCCGGCGCCGATCGCTACGGTACGGCCGGCCCGCATCACACCGCCGGCTTGTCGACGGTGACCGGCTTGTTCCAGTTCGACAGGGTCATCTGGATCGAGTTGCCCTTGCTCTTGTCCAGGGTGGCCTGCACCAGCTGGTGCGGCTCGGCGGCCTGGATCCACACCGTCGCCGGCAGCGGCTCGGTCGCGTTGAGCTGCGCGGCCAGCTTGTTGACCGCGTCGGCGGGAACCTTCCCGGAGATCTTGATGGTGTCCTGGCCGTTAATGGTTTCCTGGTCCTCGGCCTTGGCGTCGGTGAAGTTGGCCAGCACGTTGGCCAGCCCGGTGTCCGGGTTCAGGATCTGCGAGGGGTCATAAATCTCGGCGGCCGGGCCGTAATCGGTCCAGGTGTCGCCGGTGAGCACCGCATACAGGTCCGCGTCGAACACCACGAACTTCACGTCGACGTCGGAGCCCCCGAAGGTGATCTTCGCGTCGCCCTTGGCTGCGGTTTTGGGATCGGTGGTCAGATCGCCGTTGAGCGTCTTGACCGGCAGCTTGTCGATCTTCCCGGTCACCGACAGATCCAGGTGCACGCTCTTGAGGCTCTTGGTGCTCGCACTGGATTGCTTGAGCAAGGTGGTGGGGTCGGGCAGCTCGGCGGTGGACTTCGACTTCGACGAGGAGCATCCGGCGATGAGCCCGACGGTCAAGGCGAGGGCGGCGAGCATTACGGCGGGGATTCTGCGGCGGCGCGTCAGCATGATGGCAATCGTAACGGTGCCGACGAAAACCGTGGTGGCGCCGTCGGTGGGTGCCGCCGCGCCGCAGGCTCTACCCTGGTGCGGTGTTCACCGGCATTGTCGAGGAATTGGGCGAGGTGGTCGCGCGCGAGGATCTGACCGACGCCGCGCGGTTGGTCATCCACGGGCCGGTCGTCACCGCCGACGCCGCCCACGGCGACTCGATCGCCGTCAACGGGGTGTGCCTGACGGTGGTGGAGGTGCTGCCCGGCGGCCGGTTTTCCGCCGATGTGATGCGCGAGACATTGGACCGCTCCAGCCTGCAGAAGCTCGACGCCGGTGCCGCGGTGAACCTGGAGCGCGCCGCCCCGGTGGGCGGCCGGCTGGGCGGGCACATCGTGCAGGGCCACGTCGACGGCACCGGTCACGTGCTGGCCCGCACCCCGGCCGAGCATTGGGAGGTGGTGCGCATCGCGCTGCCGCCCGCCCTGGCCCGCTACGTGGTGGAAAAGGGCTCGATCACCGTCGACGGGATCTCCCTGACCGTCTCCGGGGTGGGTGCCGACTGGTTTGAGGTATCGCTGATCCCAACCACCCGGGAGCTGACCACCCTGGGCCGCGCACCGGTGGGAACACCGGTCAACCTGGAGGTCGATGTCATCGCGAAATACGTCGAACGCCTGCTGCAACATCCCGCTGAGTAAGACCAGGGCAATAACGGTGATCACGCGGTGGTTCATACTGGACGGACGGGGTTCCGCGGACTGGCGCTCCCGAACGGACTGAGGTGGCACGGATGACGAGGCTGGACACCGTCGAGCGGGCTCTTGCCGACATCGCGGCCGGTAAACCCGTCGTCGTCATCGACGACGAGGATCGGGAGAACGAGGGCGATCTGATCTTCGCCGCCGAGAAGGCCACCCCGGAGCTGGTGGCCTTCATGGTGCGGTACACCTCCGGCTACCTGTGCGTGCCGCTGGACGGCGCGGTCTGCGACCGGCTGGGCTTGTTGCCGATGTACGCGGTCAACCAGGACAAACACGGCACCGCCTACACCGTCACCGTCGACGCCAAAAACGGGGTGGGGACCGGGATTTCGGCCTCGGACCGGGCCACCACGATGCGGCTGCTGGCCGATCCCACCAGCGTCGCCGACGATTTCACCCGGCCCGGGCACGTGGTTCCGCTGCGCGCCAAGGACGGCGGTGTGCTGCGCCGCCCCGGCCACACCGAGGCCGCCGTCGACCTGGCCCGGCTGGCGGGTCTGCAACCCGCCGGGGCGATCTGCGAGATCGTCAGCCAAAAGGACGAGGGCGCGATGGCGCAGACCGACGAGCTGCGGGTGTTCGCCGACGAGCATGATCTGGCGCTGATCGCCATCGCCGACCTCATCGAGTACCGCCGCAAACACGAGAAGCACATCGAGCGGATCGCCGAGGCCCGGATCCCCACCCGGCACGGCGAGTTCCGGGCGGTCGGCTACACCAGCATCTATGAGGACGTCGAACACGTGGCGCTGGTCCGCGGCGAGATCGCCGGGCCGCACAGCGACGGCCACGACGTGCTGGTCCGGGTGCACTCGGAATGCCTGACCGGTGACGTGTTCGGGTCGCGGCGCTGCGACTGCGGACCCCAGCTGGACGCGGCGATGGCGATGGTGGCCCGCGAGGGCCGCGGCGTGGTGCTCTACATGCGCGGCCACGAGGGCCGCGGCATCGGGCTGATGCACAAGCTGCAGGCCTATCAGCTGCAGGACGCCGGCGACGACACCGTCGACGCCAACCTCAAGCTGGGGTTGCCGGCCGACGCCCGCGACTACGGCACCGGCGCGCAGATCCTGGTCGATCTCGGGGTGCGCTCGATGCGGCTGCTGACCAACAACCCCGCCAAGCGGGTCGGCTTGGACGGCTACGGGCTGCACATCATCGAGCGGGTGCCGCTGCCGGTGCGGGCCAATGCGGAGAACATCCGGTACCTGATGACCAAGCGGGACCGGATGGGTCACGACCTGACCGGGCTGGACGATTTCGACGAATCCGTGCATCTGCCCGGCGAATTCGGCGGTGCCCTGTGAGTGGCGCGGACGACGCTGCAGAGCGCGGCGATGAGAAGGAGCCGCGCTCGTGAGCGGAGCCGCCGGGGTGCCGGAGCTGCCGGTGCTCGACGCGTCCGGGCTGACGCTGGCGATTGTGGCCAGCACCTGGCACCCCCAGATCTGTGACGCGTTGCTGGCCGGTGCGGTCAAGGTGGCCGCCGACGCCGGCATCGACAACCCCACCGTGGTGCGGGTGCTCGGCGCGATCGAGATCCCGGTGGTGGCCCAGGAGTTGGCCCACAGCCACGACGCCGTCGTCGCCTTGGGTGTGGTGATCCGCGGCGCCACACCGCATTTCGACTATGTGTGTGATGCGGTGACCCAGGGGCTGACCCGGGTTTCGCTGGACTCCGCCACGCCGGTCGCCAACGGGGTGCTGACCACCAACACCGAGCAGCAGGCCCTGGAGCGGGCCGGATTGCCGACGTCGAGCGAAGACAAGGGGGCGCAGGCGGCCGCGGCGGCGCTCAGCACCGCGCTGACCCTGCGCGACCTGCGCACCGCCGCCTCGTGACCAGCTCCACCGACGACTGGGATGTGGTGGTGCGCCCGCACCGGGCGCCCTACTTCGCCTACACCGCGGCCTTCCTGATCGCCGCCGTGCACATCGCGGTGGGTTTTTTGCTCAAGATCCGCTCGTCCGGGGTGATCTTCCAGACCGCCGACCAGGTGGCGATCGCCGGGCTCGGCCTGGTCATCGCCGGCTGTGTGCTGCTGTTCGCCCGTCCGCGGCTGCGGGTCGGGGCGGCCGGGCTGTCGGTGCGCAACCTGTTCGGCTACCGGCTGATCCCGTGGTCGGTGGTGGAGGGGGTGTCGTTTCCGGCCGGCGCGCGCTGGGCGCGGATCGACCTGCCCGACGACGAGTACATCCCGGTGATGGCGATCCAGGCCGTCGACAAGGAGCGCGCCGTGGCGGCCATGGACGCGGTGCGGGACCTGGTCGCTCGCTACCGCCGCCCCCGCGAGCAGACGTAAAAGCCCCCTTTTCTCGACCCAAAACGGTGCTTTTACGTCTCAGTGTCAGTGTGAGTGTGCCGGGTTGCGGTGTGTCTGCGTGACAGGTGCCGTGGCGCGGTGGTTGGTTCTGTCTTACCTGGTGTCTGGCTCATTTTGCGTCTGCCGCCCTCGGGGTTGGCGT
>PPEA01000034.1 GCA_002967005.1 Mycobacterium talmoniae | reverse complement strand
GGTGATGGCGCCACGGCAGCGGTGGCGGCGGGGGCGGCGGCATGCCGTAGAGGTCCGCCGAGCGGTGCGCGGCCTTGTGCAACTCATGGTCGAGTTGGCCCACCAGGTATTGGTGCAGCGCCAGTTCGGTCACCGCGCCGATCCCGACGCAGACGGCGACGAGCAGCACGATCTGGCCGACCAGCAGCCGGGCCCGCAGCGACCAGACCCGCCGCCCGCTACCGGGCGGGTTTGAGGACATAGCCGGCGCCGCGCAGGGTATGGATCATCGGTTCGCGACCGTTGTCGATCTTTTTGCGCAGGTAGGAGATGTACAGCTCGACGATGTTGGACCGGCCGCCGAAGTCGTAGCTCCACACCCGGTCCAGGATCTGCGCCTTGGACAGCACCCGCTTGGCGTTGTGCATCAAGAACCGCAGCAACTCGAACTCGGTGGAGGTCAACGAGATCGGCTCCCCGGCCCGGGTCACCTCGTGGCTGTCCTCGTCGAGGACCAGGTCCCCGACGACGATCTGGGCGCCGGCCTCGGCGGTCGTCACCCCGGTGCGGCGCAGCAGCGCCCGCAGCCGCAGCACCACTTCTTCGAGGCTGAACGGTTTGGTGACGTAGTCGTCGCCGCCGGCGGTCAGCCCGGCGATCCGGTCTTCCACCGAGTCCTTGGCGGTGAGGAACAGCACCGGCAACTGCGGGTTTGGGTGCGCAGTTTGCGCAGCACGTCGAGCCCGCTCATATCCGGCAGCATCACGTCCAACACGACGACGTCGGGG
>PPEA01000339.1 GCA_002967005.1 Mycobacterium talmoniae | reverse complement strand
ACTCAACGCCGCAATCCACCGCATCGCCCTCACCCAGATCCGCATGCAAGCCAGTGAGGGCCACACCTACTACCAACGACTACGCGACGCCGGGAAAACCAAGGCAGCAGCGCGTCGATGCCTCAAAACGCCGCATCGCCCGACGCGTATACCAAGCCCTTCTCACCAGCACCAAACCCGAAATCAACCACCTAAAACCAGCAGCCGCTTGACATAGGAGCTATTGCTCGCCGCAAAAAGATAGCCTGTAACCGTGCCCGATCCCGCCACCTACCGCCCGGCGCCCGGCTCCATCCCGGTCGAACCCGGCGTGTACCGGTTCCGGGACCCGCACGGCCGGGTCATCTACGTCGGCAAAGCCAAAAGCCTGCGCAGCCGGCTGACGTCCTACTTCGCCGACGTCGCCAGCCTGCACCCGCGGACCAGGCAGATGGTGACCACCGCCGCCAAGGTGGAGTGGACGGTGGTGACCACCGAGGTCGAAGCGCTGCAGCTGGAGTACAACTGGATCAAGGAGTTCGACCCGCGGTTCAACGTCCGCTACCGCGACGACAAGACCTACCCGGTGCTGGCGGTCACCCTGGGCGAGGAGTACCCGCGGCTGATGGTCTACCGCGGTCCGCGGCGCAAAGGGGTGCGCTATTTCGGGCCGTATTCGCACGCCTGGGCCATCCGGGAAACCCTGGACCTGCTCACCCGGGTGTTCCCGGCGCGCACCTGCAGCGCCGGAGTGTTCAAGCGACACAACCAGATCGGGCGGCCCTGCCTGCTCGGCTACATCGACAAATGCTCGGCGCCCTGCGTCGGACGGGTCAGCGCCGAGCAGCACCGGCAGATCGTGGACGACTTCTGCGACTTTTTGGCCGGCAAAACCGATCGGCTGGTCCGCAACCTGGAAAAGGAGATGACCGCCGCCGCCGATGAGCTCGACTTCGAGCGGGCCGCGCGGCTGCGCGACGATGTTTCCGCGCTGCGGCGGGCGCTGGAGAAACAGGCGGTGGTGTTCGGCGACGGCACCGACGCCGACGTGGTGGCGTTCGCCGACGACGAGCTGGAAGCCGCGGTGCAGGTGTTTCACGTCCGGGGCGGGCGGGTACGCGGGCAGCGGGGCTGGATCGTCGAAAAATCCGATGACCCCGGCGATTCCGGGGAAGCGCGGCTGGTCGAGCAGTTCCTGACCCAGTTCTACGGGGAGCAGGCCGAGCTGGGCACCGCCGCCGACGAGGCGACCAACCCGGTGCCCCGCGAGGTGTTGGTGCCCGTGCCTGCCGGCCAACGCCGACCAGTTGACCGACTGGCTGTCCGGCCTGCGCGGGTCGCGGGTGGCGCTGAAGGTGGCGCGCCGCGGCGACAAGCGGGTCCTGGCCGAAACCGTGCAGCGCAACGCCAAAGAGGCGCTGCAGCAACACAAGCTGAAGCGGGCCGGCGACTTCACCGCTAGATCCGCTGCGCTGCAAAGCATTCAAGAAGCACTGGGGTTGGCTGATGCGCCGCTGCGCATCGAGTGCGTGGACATCAGCCACGTGCAGGGCACCGACGTGGTGGGGTCGCTGGTGGTGTTCGAGGACGGGTTGCCCCGCAAATCCGACTACCGGCACTTCGCCATCCGGGAGGCCGCCGGGGACGGCCGCTCCGACGACGTGGCCTCGATCGCCGAGGTGACCCGCCGACGCTTCGTGCGCCATCTGCGTGACCAGCAGGACCCGGATATGCTGACCGCCGAAGGCAAGTCGCGCCGGTTCGCCTATCCGCCGAACCTGTACGTCGTGGACGGGGGCGCCCCGCAGGTCAACGCCGCTGCGGCGGTGCTGTCCGAGCTCGGCATCACCGACGTCGCCACGATCGGGCTGGCTAAACGGCTGGAAGAGGTGTGGGTGCCCGCCGAACCGGATCCGGTGATTATGCCGCGCAACAGCGAAGGCCTGTACTTGCTGCAGCGCATCCGCGACGAGGCGCACCGGTTCGCCATCAGCTACCACCGCAGCAAACGATCGAAGCGGATGACCGCGTCGGCGCTGGATTCGGTGCCCGGTTTGGGGGAACATCGTCGCAAGGCGCTGGTCGCGCATTTCGGTTCGGTGGCCCGGCTGCGGGAGGCCACCGTCGACGAGATCACCGCGGTGCCCGGCATCGGCGCAGGACCGCCGCGGCGGTCCTGGCAGCCTTGGGGTCTGGCCCCGAGCCGCCCGGGGTGGTCGCGACGACTCGAGGGGAGCGGGCATCGGGATGACCGAGCATGGAACGGGGGAAGGTGTGCGCGAGCGTCACTCCGGCGCCGGCGAATCCGGGATCGACGTGGTCCTGGTGACGGGGCTGTCCGGGGCGGGGCGCGGCACCGCGGCCAAGGTCCTCGAGGACCTGGGCTGGTATGTCGCCGACAACCTGCCCCCGGAGCTGATCACCCGGATGGTGGACTTCGGGCTGGCCGCCGGGTCGCGGATCACCCAGCTGGCGGTGGTGATGGACGTGCGGTCCCGCGGCTTCACCGGCGACCTGGACTCGGTGCGCACCGAGCTGGCCACCCGCGGCATCAGCCCGCGGGTGCTGTTCATGGAGGCGTCGGACGACATGCTGATCCGCCGCTACGAAAACAACCGCCGCAGCCACCCGCTGCAGGGGGAGCAGACCCTGGCCGAGGGCATCGCCGCCGAACGGGCCATGCTGGCGCCGGTGCGCGCGGCCGCCGACCTGATCATCGACACCTCCACCCGGTCGGTGCGCGAACTGCGGGAGAGCATAGAACGGGCGTTCGGCACCGAGGCCGTCGCGCACACCAGCGTCACCGTGGAGTCCTTCGGCTACAAATACGGCCTGCCGATGGACGCCGACATGGTGATGGATGTGCGGTTTTTGCCCAACCCGCACTGGGTCGACGAGCTGCGTCCGCACACCGGTCAGCACCCGGCGGTGCGCGACTACGTGCTGGGCCAGCCCGGTGCGGCCGACTTTCTCGATACCTACCATCGGTTGCTGTCCCTGGTTGTCGAGGGCTATCGCCGAGAGGGGAAGCGCTACATGACCGTTGCCATCGGGTGTACCGGCGGCAAGCATCGCAGCGTGGCCATCGCCGAAGCGTTGGCGGCGCTGCTGGAGGCCCAGGGCGGCGATGCCCTCCTGTCGGTGCGGGTCCTGCACCGGGATCTGGGCCGCGAATGAGCCAGCGCATTGTCGCGTTGGGCGGCGGACACGGACTGTATGCGACGCTGTCGGCGGCTCGGCGGATCACCCCGCACGTCACCGCGGTGGTGACGGTCGCCGACGACGGCGGCTCGTCGGGCCGGCTGCGCAGCGAACTCGATGTGGTGCCCCCGGGGGATCTGCGGATGGCGTTGGCGGCGTTGGCCTCCGACAGCCCGCACGGGCGGCTGTGGGCCACCATCATCCAGCACCGCTTCGGCGGCAGCGGCGCGCTGGCCGGGCACCCGATCGGCAACCTGCTGCTGGCCGGACTCAACGACGTGCTGGCCGACCCGGTCGCGGCCCGCGACGAGTTGGGCCGGATGCT
>PPEA01000338.1 GCA_002967005.1 Mycobacterium talmoniae | reverse complement strand
CTCGCGAGTTGGGCCGGACTGCTGGGGGTCAAGGGCCGGGTGCTCGCCGATGTGCCCGATCGCGCTGCAGATCGAGGCCGACGTGTCCGGCCTGGAGGCCGATCCGCGCATGTTCCGGCTGATCCGCGGCCAGGTGGCGATCGCCACCACCCCGGGCAAGGTGCGTCGGGTCCGGCTGCTACCCGGCGACCCGCCGGCCACCCGGCAGGCGGTGGACGCCATCATGACCGCCGACCTGGTGGTGCTCGGGCCCGGGTCGTGGTTCACCAGCGTCATCCCGCATGTGCTGGTGCCCGGGCTGGCCGCGGCGCTGCAGGCCACCCCGGCGCGCCGGGCGCTGGTGCTCAACCTGGCCGCCGAGCCGGGGGAGACCGCGGGGTTCTCGGTGGAGCGACACCTGCACGTGCTGGCCCAGCACGCGCCCGGGTTCACCGTCCACGACATCATCATCGACGCCGAACGGGTGCCCAGCGACCGGGAACGCGAGCAGCTGCGGCGCACCGCCACGCTGCTGCAAGCCGATGTTCAGTTCGCCAACGTCGCTCGACCTGGTACACCTTTACATGACCCAGGAAAGCTGGCGGCGGCGCTGGACGGGGTCCGGGTGCGCGGCTCCAGCTCGGCGCCGCCCACCGTCCCGAGCCCTGTCTCGAAGCCGGTTGAGGCGGGCGGCCAACAGACCGGCATGGCGGGACCCCGCCGGAACGGACCGGGAGGTGACGACGCGTGGCGATGACGGCCGATGTCAAGGATGAGCTGAGCCGCCTGGTGGTGAGTTCGGTGAGCGCGCGCCGCGCCGAGGTGGCCTCGCTGCTGCGGTTCGCCGGCGGATTGCACATCGTGTCCGGCCGGGTGGTGGTCGAAGCCGAGGTCGACCAGGGCATCATCGCGCGACGACTGCGCAAGGACATCTTCGACCTGTACGGCTACAACTCCGTGGTGCATGTGCTCTCGGCCAGCGGGATCCGCAAGAACACCCGGTATGTGCTGCGGGTCGCCAACGATGGGGAGGCCCTGGCTCGCCAGACCGGCCTGCTGGATCTGCGCGGCCGCCCGGTGCGCGGGTTGCCGGCCCAGGTGGTGGGCGGCAGCATCGG
>PPEA01000337.1 GCA_002967005.1 Mycobacterium talmoniae | reverse complement strand
CACCGGCTACGGGCTGGCCGGGTCGCCCGAAGGGCGGAGTCGGGGTCCGATCACCGCGGCCCTGGCCGCCGCCGCTGGAAGCAACACGGCGGCGCGATCGCTACCGGGGTCCCGGTCACCGGCCGCGCCGATATTCCCGACGCCGACATCGTGCTGCTCGACCTGAGTCCGGCCGCGGCGCTGCAGATTTACGGCGACGCCCTGCCCGGCCGGATCAAACGGGCCTATCGGCGCTACCGGTACGGCTCCGCGGCGTTCAAGGTCGACTTCGCGATCGACGGCGACATCCCGTGGACCAACCCGGCCTGTCGGCGGGCGGGCACCGTGCACCTGGGCGGCACGTTCGAGCAGATCGCGCACAGCGAACGCGAACGCGCGGCCGGCCGAATGCCGCAGCGGCCGTTCACCCTGGTCGGGCAGCAGTACCTGGCCGACCCGACGCGGTCGGCCGGCGGCATCAACCCGATCTGGTCCTACGCGCACGTGCCGTTCGGCTACACCGGGGACGCCACCGACGCGGTCATCGATCAGATTGAGGGCGCCGCACCGGGATTCCGTGACCGCATTGTGGCCACTGTCAGCAAATCCACCGCCCAGCTGCACAGCTACAACCCGAACTACCTCGGCGGCGACATCATCGGCGGCGCCAATGATCGGCTGCAGGTGCTGTTTCGCCCGCGGGTGGCGGTCGACCCGTACTTCACCGGGGTGCCGGGGGTATACCTGTGCTCGCAATCCACCCCGCCGGCGCCGGGATTCACGGGCTGTGCGGCTATTACGCCGCGCAATCGGCGCTGCGGCGGCTGCCCCGCTGATTGGTGAGTTAGAGCCGCTGCGCCGTCGGGTGGTCGAGGTGCTATTCGGGCTCGACCACCGGTACTGGTGACACTGGACCACAGCCGCGGTGGGGGCGTTCCTTCCGCTGTGACTGCAACGCGATCTCAGGTTCATTCGGGCGCTGCGGTTCCCATATATGTAGTCAAAGTTGCAGCGACTATTTATAGTGGGAGTGGTGAAGACGATCACGATCACGATTCCCGAGGAGCTTGACGTGCGGGCTGCTGCGGAGGCGCGTCGTCGTGGTATCTCCAAGTCCGAGCTAATCCGCCTCGGCCTTGGCGCGGTCCTCTCGCCACCGTCCGACGACACCGGGGGGGATCCCTGGCGGTCCCTGGCCGGGTTCGGGTCCAGTGAGGTCTCGGTGGACCCGGGCGAGATCGACGAGGTCGTGTACGGCAGGTGAAGTTCGCCGACACCGGGTGGTGGGTGGCGTGGGCGCTGCCGGGAGACGCGCACCATGATCACGCGCTGGCCATGCTGAGCGCCCTCGGACGCTCCGAGCAGATCCTCACCACGAACCTGGTTGCGGGCGAGACCTGGACCTTCCTGCGTCGCAAGGACAGCCATCGCACCGCACTGGCCTTTCTCGACCGGCTCGACGTTCTGACCAACACTGATCGGCTGGTCGTGCACCGAGTAACCGAGGACCAGGAAGCCGCGGCCTGGGACTGGCTGCGCAAGCACGACGAGCGGGTGTACTCGTTCGTGGACGCGACGAGCTTTCGGGTGATGCGCGATCGGCGTCTGCGTGAAGCTTTCGCGTTCGACCGGGACTTCGCGGCGGCCGGGTTCGTCGAGGTCCACGGCCCTCAGTAGGGCCCTGCTGGCGCATTATTCGGTGGCGTCGTCGCTATCGGCGCCTGACTCCGGCTCGGTGGACCGCAGCTCCGCCGGGCTGCGGACGTCGACGAGATCGCTGATGATCTGGAAGTCGGCGAAATTGTCAGTCAGAAGCGGTACGTCGTGGACTTTCGCGGTCGCGGCGATGACCAGGTCGACGGCGCGCCGACGCAGCGGGCCGCCGCGCTGGCGCACGGCGGCGGATAATCGGCCCCATTCGCGGGCGATCTCGGTAGTGACGGGCAGGGGATCGAACGCCGACTCAATCGCCCCCAGACGGGCGGTACGACGGGCGCGCTCGTCGTCGTCGGCGGCAACCAGCACACCGAAGTGGAGTTCGGCGATCGAGGCAACGCTGATCGCGGCCTCGATGTCTGGCGGGGGATCCGCACCGATGAGGACAGAGGTGTCGAGCAGCGCGCGCATCACGCGAACGGATCGGCAAGCGGTGCCGCGAACTGCTCGAGATCTGCGTCGAGTGTCTTCGGGGCGGGAGCGCGCCAGATGGAACGCAACGCCTGACCGCTGACCCACCGCCGAGGCGTAGTCGGGCCCAACTGTGCCACTGGCCTGCCGGCCACAGTGATCGTGATTTCCTCGCCAGCTTCCGCGCGGCGGAGCACCTCAGCCACGTTGTTGCGCAGCTCCTTCTGCGGGATCACGGCCATCACTCGACGGTAGCAGGACTGCTACCTCGGTTCTTGGCCCGCCAGATCGCAAGTTCACCGAGGCTCGCGAGCACCCCACCCACCCCGCCGAGGTAGGCCTTGACCAGGTCCCCCGCGGAAACGTCGGCGCCAACAGGTAGTGCAGTCAGCCAGGCGATCGCGTCGTCACGCTCGTCGTTGCCGAACACCCGCACCGGGCACGGCATCCAGGCCCCGATGCGCCGGGCCGGTATCCGGATCCAGTCGATGTCGCTGACCACCGCGCAGCCGTCCAGCAGCCGCGCGTAGCTCGACCCCAGCCGGCCGTCGGCCCACAGCGCGCCCGGGGTGATGCGCTGAAAGCCCGGACCGAACTGGTAGAGCAGGCGCAGCCGGCCCCCGGCCTGCCGCGTCCGGTCGACCAGCGGCGCAAAGACCCGCCGGTAATCGGAGGCCGTCAGGGTGCCGCCGGCCTCCAGGGCCTGGATGCCGGCGGGCGCACCCGCAAGTTCTTTGAGCATCACAACCACCTGCTACCAACGCTACGTCCAGCGACCCGTCACCGCCCGCACACGCGCCCGGGAGCGCCCATTAGGCTGGCCGGTGGAGCACACCAGCAGACTGCAAAACGCGAGGAGAAAGACCAGTGACGGTCCGGGTAGGCGTTAACGGCTTTGGTCGCATCGGACGCAACTTCTTCAGGGCATTGGACGCGCAGAAGGCCCAGGCGCCGGCACCGACATCGAGATTGTCGCGGTCAACGACCTGACCGACAACGCCACCCTGGCGCACCTGCTCAAATTCGACTCGATCCTGGGCCGGCTGCCGCATGACGTCACTCTCGAGGGCGACGACACCATCGTCGTCGGCAACACCAAGATCAAGGCGCTGGAGGTCAAGGAGGGCCCGGCCGCGCTGCCCTGGGGTGACCTGGGCGTTGACGTCGTCGTCGAATCCACCGGCATCTTCACCAACGCCGCCAAGGCCAAGGGCCACCTGGACGCCGGCGCCAAGAAGGTGATCATCTCCGCGCCGGCCACCGACGAGGACATCACCATCGTGCTGGGCGTCAACGACGACAAGTACGACGGCAGCCAGAACATCATCTCCAACGCCTCGTGCACCACGAACTGCCTGGGCCCGCTGGCCAAGGTGCTCAACGACGAGTTCGGCATCGTCAAGGGCCTGATGACCACCATCCACGCCTACACCCAGGACCAGAACCTGCAGGACGGCCCGCACAAGGACCTGCGTCGCGCCCGCGCCGCCGCGGTCAACATCGTGCCGACCTCCACCGGCGCCGCCAAGGCGATCGGGCTGGTGCTGCCCGAGCTGAAGGGCAAGCTCGACGGGTACGCACTGCGGGTGCCGATCCCCACCGGGTCGGTCACCGACCTGACCGCCGAGCTGAGCAAGTCGGCGTCCGTTGAGGACATCAACGCCGCGTTCAAGGCCGCCGCCGAGGGGCGCCTGAAGGGCATCCTCAAGTACTACGACGCGCCGATCGTGTCGTCCGACATCGTCACCGACCCGCACTCCTCGCTATACGACGCGGGCCTGACCAAGGCGATCGACAACCAGGCCAAGGTGGTGTCCTGGTACGACAACGAATGGGGCTACTCCAACCGGCTGGTCGACCTGGTCGCCCTGGTCGGCAAGTCCCTGTAACCCGCCGTGACGCTCAAGACGCTCGACGACCTTCTGGCCGAAGGAGTTTCGGGCCGGGGCGTGCTGGTGCGCTCCGACCTGAACGTTCCGCTCGACGACGCCGGCTCCATCACCGACCCGGGGCGCATCACCGCGTCGGTGCCGACGCTCCAGGCGCTGGTCGAGGCCGGCGCCAAGGTGGTGGTGACCGCGCACCTGGGCCGACCCAAGGGCGCACCCGACCCGGCGCTGTCGTTGGCGCCGGTCGCGGCCGCGCTTTCCGAGCAGCTGGGACAGCATGTGCAGCTGGCCGGCGACGTGGTCGGCTCCGACGCGCTGGCCCGCGCCGAGGGATTGACCGACGGCGATGTGCTGCTGCTGGAGAACATCCGGTTCGACCCGCGCGAGACCAGCAAAGACGACGGCGAGCGGGTGGCGTTGGCCCGTCAGCTCGCCGAGTTGGTGTCCGGCGCCGACGGTTCGCCCGGCGCGTTCGTCTCCGACGGGTTCGGCGTGGTGCACCGCAAGCAGGCCTCGGTCTACGACGTGGCCACCCTGTTGCCGCACTACGCCGGCACGCTGGTGGCCGCCGAAACCCAGGTGTTGGAGCAGCTGACCAGTTCCACCGACCGGCCCTACGCCGTGGTGTTGGGCGGGTCGAAGGTGTCCGACAAGCTGGCCGTCATCGAGTCGCTGGCCACCAAGGCCGATTCCATCGTGATCGGCGGCGGCATGTGCTTCACCTTCCTGGCCGCCCAAGGCCTTTCGGTGGGCACCTCGCTGCTGGAAACCGACATGGTCGACACCTGCCGTCGGCTGCTGGACACCTACGCCGACGTGCTGCGGTTGCCGGTCGACATCGTGGTCGCCGATAAGTTCAGCGCCGACGCCACACCGGAAACCGTTGCCGCCGACCAGATCCCGGACGACAAGATGGGCCTGGACATCGGGCCGGGATCGGTACAGCGGTTCACCGCGCTGCTGTCCAACGCCCAAACCATCTTCTGGAACGGTCCGATGGGGGTGTTCGAGTTCCCGGCGTTCGCGGCCGGCACCAAGGGGGTGGCCGAGGCGATCGCCGCCGCCACCGCCAAGGGCGCGTTTTCCGTGGTCGGCGGCGGGGACTCCGCGGCGGCGGTGCGCGCCCTGGGGCTGCCCGCCGACGGCTTCTCGCACATCTCCACCGGGGGTGGTGCGTCGCTGGAATACCTTGAGGGCAAAACCCTGCCCGGCCTGGAGGTGCTGGACCAATGAGCCGCAAGCCGCTGATCGCCGGCAACTGGAAGATGAACCTCAACCACTTCGAGGCGATCGCCCTGGTGCAAAAGGTCGCGTTCTCGCTGCCGGATAAGTACTTCGACAGGGTCGATGTCACGGTGCTGCCGCCGTTCACCGATCTGCGCAGCGTGCAGACCCTGGTCGACGGCGACAAGCTGCGGCTGACCTACGGCGCCCAGGACCTGTCCCAGCACGACTCGGGCGCCTACACCGGCGACATCAGCGGCGCCTTTTTGGCCAAGCTGGGCTGCAGCTTCGTCGTCGTCGGGCATTCCGAGCGGCGCAGCTACCACGGTGAGGACGACGCCCTGGTGGCGGCCAAGGCCGCGGCCGCGCTCAAACACGAGCTGACCCCGATCGTGTGCCTGGGCGAACACCTGGAGATTCGGGAATCCGGCAACCACGTCGAGCACTGCGTGACCCAGCTGCAAGGCTCGCTGGCCGGGCTGTCTGCCGAGCAGATCGCCCAGGTCGTCATCGCCTACGAGCCGGTCTGGGCGATCGGCACCGGGCGGGTGGCCGCGCCGCCGACGCCCAGGAGGTGTGCGCGGCGCTGCGGGCCGAACTGGGCCAGCTGGCGTCGCCGCAGGTCGCCGAGCAGGTGCGGGTCCTCTACGGCGGGTCGGTGAACGCCAAAAACATCGGCGAGCTCGTTGCGCAGGACGACGTGGACGGGGCGCTGGTCGGCGGGGCCTCGCTGGACGGGGAGCAGTTCGCGACGCTGGCCGCCATCGCCGCCGGCGGACCGCTGCCCTGACCTGCTGCGCCGCACGCTGGTGTCGATTTCGGCGCAGCGAACGCAGCCGGTAGGCTTTCGGCCATGGTGTTAGGGCTGCAGATCCTCTTGGTGATCACCAGCGTGTTGCTGGTGCTGCTGGTGTTGCTGCACCGCGCCAAGGGCGGCGGTTTGTCGACGCTGTTCGGCGGCGGCGTGCAGTCCAGCCTGTCCGGCTCGACCGTGGTGGAAAAGAACCTGGACCGGCTGACGTTGTTCGTGGTCGGCATCTGGCTGGTGTCCATCGTCGCGATGGCGTTGCGAATCAAGTACGCCAGCTGATTTTCTGACCGCCGCCCACCGGCCGGGCGGCACACTGGGGGCATGGCCGACGTCAGCGACCCCGCCCTGGAGCCCATCGGTGCGGTGCACCGCACCCGCCTCGGCCGCGAGGCCACCGAGCCGATGCGCGAAGACATCCGGCTGCTCGGCGCGATCCTGGGCGACACCATCCGCGAACAGCACGGCGATGCGGTGTTCGACCTGGTCGAGCGGGCCCGGGTGGCGTCGTTTCGGGTGCGCCGCTCCGAGATCGACCGGGCCGAGATGGCGCGGCTGTTCGCCGGCCTGCCGATCGGCCAGGCGATCCCGGTCATCCGGGCGTTCAGCCACTTCGCATTGCTGGCCAACGTGGCCGAAGACATCCACCGGGGACGGCGCCGCGCCGTGCACGTCGCCGCCGGCGAGCCGCCCCAGGACAGCAGCCTGGCCGCCACCTACCTGAAACTCGATGCGGCCCACTTGGACTCGGCCACCGTCGGCGACGCGCTGCGCGGTGCGCTGGTGTCCCCGGTCATCACTGCGCATCCGACCGAGACTCGGCGCCGCACCGTGTTCGCCACCCAGCACCGCATCACCGAACTGATGCGGCTGCACGCCGAGGGGCGCACCGACACCGACGACGGCCGCGCCATCGAACCCCAACTGCGCCGCCAGGTCCTCACCTTGTGGCAGACCGCGCTGGTCCGGTTGGCCCGGCTGCAGATCGCCGACGAGATCGACGTCGGGTTGCGCTACTACCCGGCGGCGTTCTTCGAGGTGATCCCGCGGGTCAACGCCGAGGTGCGGCAGGCGCTGCGGGCCCGCTGGCCCGACGCCGACCTGCTGGCCGAGCCGATGCTGCCGCCCCGGGTCGTGGATCGGGCGGGGACCGCGACGGCAACCCGAACGTGACCGCCGCGGTGGTGCGGCTGGCCACCAGCAGCTCGGCGCAGACCGCGCTGGCGCACTACCTGGCCGAGCTGACCGCCTTGGAGCAGGAGCTGTCGATGT
>PPEA01000336.1 GCA_002967005.1 Mycobacterium talmoniae | reverse complement strand
CGCCGACCTCGACATCGTGGACGCCTCGCTGCGCGGGCACGGCAGCGCGCTGCTGGCCGACGACCGGCTGGCCCGGCTGCGGGAGGCCGTGCACGTGTTCGGGTTCCACCTGTGCGGGCTGGACCTGCGGCAGAACTCCGACGTCCACGAAGAGGTGGTCGCCGAACTGGTTGGCCTGGGCCGGGGTGCACCCCGACTACCCGTCGCTGCCCGAAGACGACCGGGTGGCGCTGCTGGTCGCCGAACTCGCGACCCGCCGCCCGCTGATCCGCGACGGCGCCGACCTGTCCGAGCTGGCCCGCCGCGAACTGGACGTGGTCGACGCCGCCGGCCCGCGCGGTCGACGTCTTCGGCCCGCACGCGGTGCCCACCTACATCATCTCGATGTGCCAGTCGGTGTCGGATCTGCTGGAGGCGGCGCTGCTGCTCAAGGAAGTCGGCCTGCTGGACGCCTCGGGGCCGCAGCCGTTGTGTCCGGTGGGCATTGTGCCGCTGTTCGAGACCATCGACGACCTGCACCGGGGTGCGTCGATACTCCAAGCGCTGCTTGATATTCCGCTGTACCGGGCGCTCGTCGACGCCCGCGGCGGCAGCCAGGAGGTGATGCTGGGCTACTCCGACTCCAACAAGGACGGCGGGTATCTGGCGGCGAACTGGGCGCTGTACCGGGCCGAACTCGACCTGGTCGAGACGGCCCGCAACGCCGGGATCCGGTTGCGGCTGTTCCACGGCCGGGGCGGCACCGTCGGCCGCGGCGGCGGACCCAGCTATCAGGCCATCCTGGCGCAACCGCCGGGCGCGGTGAACGGCTCGCTACGGCTGACCGAGCAGGGTGAGGTGATCGCCGCCAAGTACGCCGAGCCGGCGATGGCGCACCGCAATCTGGAGGCCCTGCTGGCCGCCACCTTGGAGTCCACCCTGCTCGACGTGGAGGGCCTGGGGCCCGACGCCGAACCGGCCTATGCCGTACTCGACGAGCTGGCCGCGCGCGCCCAGCGCGCCTACGCCGACCTGGTGCACGAGACCCCGGGGTTCGTCGACTACTTCCTGGCGTCCACCCCGGTCAGCGAGATCGGGGCGCTCAACATCGGCAGCCGGCCCACCTCCCGCAAACCCACCAACTCGATCGCCGACCTGCGCGCCATCCCCTGGGTGCTGTCCTGGAGCCAATGCCGGGTGATGCTGCCGGGCTGGTATGGCACCGGGACCGCGGTGCACGAGTGGCTCGACGAGGACGCGGGCCGGCTGGAGGTGCTGCAGGACCTGTATCGGCGGTGGCCGTTCTTTACCTCGGTGCTGTCGAACATGGCGCAGGTGCTGGCCAAATCCGATCTCGGTCTGGCGGCACGCTACGCCGAACTGGTGCCCGACGCGGCGCTGCGCCACCGGGTGTTCGACAAGATCGTCGCCGAGCACGGCCGGACCATCGCCGCGCACAAGCTGATCACCGGCCAGGACAACCTGCTCGCCGACAACCCGTCGCTGGCCCGCTCGGTGTTCAACCGGTTCCCGTACCTGGAGCCGCTGAACCATCTGCAGGTCGAGCTGCTGCGCCGCTACCGCGGCGGCGACGACGACGAACTGGTGCAGCGCGGGATCCTGCTCACGATGAACGGGCTGGCCAGCGCGCTGCGCAACAGCGGCTAATCGGCGCGGACGGTGCGGTTCCGCAGCGCGTTCACCACGTTCATCACGCCGCGCACCGCATGCTCGGTCGCCGACACCGGCGACATCACCGTTTCCCCCAAACTCACGATGTAGTCGATGCGGTCGACGATCGCCTCCACCGGCTCGATGAGCGTGGCCAGCCGCTTCGCGAGATCGTCCAGGCTGGCCATCGTTTCTTCGAGGTGGTCCAGCCCGTCCCCGAGACGCTCCACCGTGCGGTTTAGGCCCACCAGCGAACTGTTCAGCTCGCCCATGGTGTCGCCCAGGCCGGACAGCACATCTTCGAGTTGCCCGACCGTCACGTCGGCGTTCAACGCGGCCTGCGCCAGCGTCTTGAGCCGACGCCGCTCCGGACCGGTGCCGGCGGATTTGTCTGCCATGCCGCCCATTATGACCGGTCTCGAACCGGCCGGGGACGCGGAGCGCTGAGGTTAGCCGGTCGGCAGCTTGGCCGCGGCCTCCGCGTCGAGCAGCCAGACCGTGGCCTCGCGCCCGACGGCCCCGGCGGCCGGTACCGCCACCGGGTCGGTGCCGCCGACCGCCGCCGCCACCGCGGCGTCCCCGATCACGTGAAAACCGGCCGTGATGCCCGCTTCGGTGCAGGCCCACAGGTGCGCGGTGATGGTGTCGGTGTCCAGGTAGCAGGTGCCGGTGCGGTGCGGGGGCGTCGATGTAGGGCTCGTGCAGCCACGCGGTGTGCGATCCCAGGGCGCCGTCCACGAACAGGTCCCCGGCCAGCCCGTGGGCGCCGGTGTGCTCCAG
>PPEA01000335.1 GCA_002967005.1 Mycobacterium talmoniae | reverse complement strand
CCCGAGCGTGGGTGTCGGCGAACACCGCGCGGTCCGAGGCGACCAGAAGTCGCAGCCCAGCGCCATCTCCAGCCCGCCGGTGAAGGTCGCGCCGTTGATCGCCCCGATGATCGGCTTGCCCATCTTGGCGGTTTGGGTGATGCAGTTCTGGGTCTGGAACTGGTCGAAGTACGCCGCACCCAGCCGCTGTGCCTCCTTGAGATCGACCCCGGCACAGAACGCGGGATCGGCGCCGGTGAGCACCACCGCGCGCACCGCCGCATCGGCGTCGGCCTCGAGCAACGCCGCATACAGCGCGGCGATCAGACCCGGACTCAACGCGTTTCGCGCCTCGGGACGGTTCAACGTCAGTACCCGGACTGCGCCAACATCGGTGGTTTCGACATACGCCATTGGCCGACGTTACCGCGGTCTTCAGCCGTAGCCGGCGACGGGTTGCCTTGGCACCGTTGTTGCTGACCTGTAGGAAGTTGTCCAGTGTGTCCGACGGTTCCCACGGTGGTGGAGTGGACTGCACTCCCCGTGGGGGAACAGGATTATCTGTGGGGGTGTGACCGACGGCATTGCGTCCTCGTTCTTCCGTCGGGCCGGGGTTGTTATCTGTAGTGGAGTGCTGGGCGTAGTCGGTGGAGGGTGGGTATCCGGCGGCCGTCCTAATCGAGCGACGTCCTATCCGACGGGAGCGTGGTGGCGCCCAAACGTGTGGTCATCTGAGGGCGTTGTGCTGCATGGCTTCTTGCATTTGACGCACGCTCGGAGGCGGCGCGAGGGTGTGGTTGTGGCTGGCGTCGCAGGTGGCGATGAGATAGCTCACCAGGCGTGCTGACGCCACGGGGGTGGCGTCGGAGGCGCCCGCGACGACGCCGGCGTTGGCCATCAGAAAGACAACGAGATCCTGGGAACAGAAGTCACTTCGCAAGCGTCCGGCCGATTTGGCCTTGGCGGTCAACGTCTCGAAGCCCCGAAGGGCTGCCGACCGCTTGGCTTCGAAGGCACACGCGTTGGGGAAGGTCATCGTCAACACGTTGGTGAATCCGCGGTCCTCACATTGCATCTCGCACACCCGCTCCACAAAACCACGGAAGCCGTTCCAGGCGTCGGGGTCACGCAATGCAGTCTCGACAGCGTCGAGGTAGGCCGTCATCTTATCCTCGAACACCCCGGTGATTAGGTCATCGCGGGTCGGGAAGTGACGAAAGAGGGTGGCGATACCGACGCCGGCGCGCCGAGCGATCTCGGCCATCGCGACATCGATGCCCTGTTCGGCGAAAACCCGCCGAGCGGTCAGGAGGAGCGCGGCGCGGTTGCGGGCTGCGTCGCGTCGCAGATTCCGCGAGTCGGTCGGGCTGCTCGGCGCTGTCACTTACTCACCCTAGGGCAGTCACCGCTAGGTCACCGTACTCATCGAAATACACCGTCAAACTCATAGGTTTCTCCCCTGCGAGTAGTTCTTAATTCTGTTGGTTCACTGTGTGTTTAGTTGCTGATCACCGGAAGCGCGCGTAGGTAGCGGGTGTCGGTGAGCTGGGCGCTCATGAACGCTGCGATGTCTGCCCTCGTCATTGTCCATCCCACGCGGTCGGCGCCGAGGAACCCGGAGCGAACCGTGCCTTTCGCCGGTTTGTCGGTCGGCCTGATGATGCGCACGACCGTCCAGTCCAGATCGGAGTCGGTGATGGCTTGGGTCATCGCGACGATCTCGGACAGCGAGTTCGGGAACAACACGCGTGCCAGCACCGGGATGATCCGGCCCCGCAGTGTCGGGCGATCGCGCGGATCGGTCACCGAGGGAGTGGCCAGCCCGATAAGCCGGTGCACCCCGCCGGCGCGCATGGCCGCGACGATGTTGCGGGTGCCTTCGGACAACGCTGACCCGCCCACGCGGCGATCCAGGGAGGGACCGAGAGCGCTGATGACGACGTCTGCAGCGGCGATCGCCTCAGCAACCGCCTCGCGGTCGGAGAGTTCACCGGCAATCACGGCCAACCGGTCGCGGGGACCCCGCAGCTTCTGCGGGGCACGCACATAGACCGTCACGTCATGGCCCGCGCTCAACAGTTGGTCCACGACCAAGCGGCCGATGCCTCCGGTGGCACCGAACACCGTGCACCTCATGGATCTCGCTCCTCGCCCTGACGCCAGCGCAGACAACTGGAATGCCCGTTCCGGTTATCGTACACTAACTGGAAAGGCTGTTCCGGTTTAAGGCCAGGAAGTGAGGAGCCATCCATGGCGACACCCGAGCAGAACAAACAGGCCGTGTTGGAGTACTTCGAGCTGCTGTTCAACCAACGACGCATCGACGAGGTCGTGGACTGCTACCACGCAGTCGACTATGTGCAGCACAACGCCACGGTCTCGGACGGTCCCGAAGCGCTCAAAGCCGCCACCGGAAAGCTGTTCGCGCAGTTCCCGGACATGCGCCTCGACATCAAACGCGCCTTTGCTGAAGGCGATTACGTGATAGTCCATTCCGAGATGAGCGGAGTCAGCCTCGCCCTAGACGGCACCGAGAACATCGTGGCGAACCCGCGGCATCACACACTGTCGCGCTACGCGCTGGTCGATATCGTTCGCCTGGAGCGCGGCCGCATCGTGGAGCACTGGGACGTGGTGCAAAAGATCCCAGCGACAACTGCCGACGCAACCCCCATGGTCTAGCGAGACCACGCGGTGGCGACGCTCAGCTACACCGGGACCGACGCGGCGCCGAATCGCGGCGTACGCACGTGGTCACAATCACCACGCCTGACGCCTTGTCCTAATCTCAAATTCTAATTACAGTTAGAGTTAGTTCGGCAGTTTTGCTCCAGGTGCGTGGGCGTCAGCGCGGCTGGCTATCGCCGGTGGGGCGAACTCCGTGGCTGAGCGAGGCGGCACTCGCAAGCAGCAAGCCGAATTCGGTAGGGCCCAAGCGGTCCGAGCGATGCATGAGGATGGAGATGAGCAGATGGGTGAACTTGCCGGCAAGACGGCGTTGGTGATTGGGGCGACCTCGGGCATTGGACGCCAGACGGCGGTGCGGTTCGTCGCCGAGGGCGCCCATGTTTTTGTCACGGGTCGCCGACAAGCTGAGCTCGACGAGTTGGCCGCCGAATACGGCAGTGCGGTGACCGCTGTTCGCAACGATGTCACCAACGTCGCAGAACTCGACGATTTATTCGACGCGATCCGCGCGCGGCAGCGCGGGTTGGACGTCGTGGTGGCCACGGCGATCGGTGGTTCGTTGGCGACACTGGAAGATCTGATGTTAGAGCATTTCGACGAAACGTTCGTCGGTTACCTGCGGGGCATTGTGTTTGCTGTCCAGAAGGCGTTGCCGCTGCTGAACGCGGGTGCCTCGGTTATCGTGACGGGTTCGACAGCGACGACCCGGGGAACCGCGGCATTCGGTGCGTATTCGGCGGCCAAGGCCGCACTTCGGCAGTTCGTGCGGGTGTGGGCCGTAGAACTGGGTCCGCGCGGTATTCGGGTTAATACCGTCAATCCGGGCCCGATCGAGACCGCGGCCCTCAAGAGTCAGGCGGCCGGCCCAGAAGACGTGCAACGTGTGCTCGATGCGGAGGCAGCCCGCGTGCCGCTGGGGCGCATTGGCCAACCAAACGAGGTCGCCGAAGCGATGGTATTCCTCGCCTCAGACCGGGCCAGCTTCGTCACCGGCGGCGAACTGTTCGTCGACGGTGCGCAGGGACAGGCATAGCCCGCCCTCATCGCACGAAACCCTCTACACGCTTAGGAGATCCCATGGCAGTTCTTGCCGGCAAGGTGGCAATCGTGACCGGCGCGGGTCGCGGAATCGGACGCGGAATCGCGCTGCGGCTCGCCAAGGAAGGAGCTCAGGTCACCGTCGCGTCGCGTACTGAAAGTACCGTGCACGACGTCGTGGGCGAGATCGCCGGCAATGGCGGCTCGGCGATCGGCGTCACCCTCGACGTTGCTGACGCGGAACAAGTCAACGCTGCCGTCGAGAAAACCGCGGCGGCGTTCGGGACGGTCGACATTCTCGTCAACGCCGCACAAGCTTGGGGAAGACCGGACGTGAAATCCATGTCGCCGCCTGAGACACCATTTGAAGAGGTCACCGACGCGGAGTGGGACCTGACGTTTCGGTCCGGGTTCAACGGAACGCTCTACGGCATGAAAGCAGTTCTGCCGTGGATGAAGCGCCAACGCAGCGGCAGAATCATCAACTTCGGTTCGCCGGTAGCCTTGGCGGGGCGGCCGTTGATGGCTCCCTACAACGCCACCAAGGAGGCAATCCGCAGCCTGTCCCTGACCGCCGCTCATGAACTGGCTCCCCATCAGATCACGGTCAATTGCATATTGCCGGCGATCCTCACCGAGGCGTTGGCCGACAACGAGAAAGGCCACCTCGAGGAGCTCGTCAAGAGTCTGCCGATGGGCCGTCTCGGTGACCCGGAACGCGACGCCGGTGGTCTGGCCGTCTACCTGGCTAGCGACGACGGGGGTTATCTCACGGGCGCCACGTTGATCCTCGATGGCGGCGCAGCCACTAGAGCCCCGGGGATCTAGCTTGCGCGGGCTGGCCCTGCGGCGCCTATCCCGAGCCCGAGTCCGCGTGGCGAGTCTGCGCCAGATGGTGCAGGCCGGCGAGCGCGAACCCGGTGAGGTCATCGGCGAGCCGCCGATGCGGAAGGTCATACAAGCCGCGGATCGGTGTTTCGACACCGCGGTTGATGGTCGCCAGCAGGATAGCCGGAGCCATGCACGCCACGATGCCCTCCAAGATCGTGGCGTCATCGGTGATTCCGGTGATCTCGGAAACGATGGAGCCCAGGATGTCGAACTTTGGCATCACACCGTCGCGCAGCATGACCGCAAATTGCGGCGAGGGGTTCAAGATTTCCCGCGCCCACAGTGTGACCGGCCACCCACTACGTTCGGCGGCTCCGCTAAGGATCGTGTCAATGACCCGGCCGAGCTTCTGGGCGGCGGTCTGTGAACTCCTCTGCACATCGTCAAGGACGTCCAGGTCGATCAGGCGGCGATCCACTTCCTCCAGCACCGCGATGTAGAGGCCCTCGCGACTGCCGAAGTGATAGTTGACCGCCGCGATGTTGGTTCCGGCACGCTCGGTGATCTCCTTGCTCGCCGTCGCCGCGTACCCCTTCTCGGCAAAGAGCGCCCCGGCGACCTCGATCAGCAATTGACGTGTGGCAGCGCCGTCCTCACGTGGCCGGCGCGTGCTGCTCCGGGCTGCGCGATCATCAACGGTCATTGCTGCCCCTCCTTCCGACGTCTTCATCGTCCAGCAGACTTGCCCCTAAGTCAAAGTCAAATTACAATTTGAAGTAACTCGTGAAGGGAGCCTTCCATGTTGAACACCAAGACCATCGTCCATCCCCGCCTCCAGCACATCGCGCTCACGACCGCGCGCCCCGACGAAATGATCGCGTGGTACCGCACCGTGCTGGGAATGAACCTGATGCACCACAACGACAACCCGACCGGCGCTGACCACGCCCACAACCCGGGGGTGGTTGCCGCCTGGCTGACGAACGACGAGATCCACCACCGTATGGCAATTCTGAGCCTGCCCGGACTCAGCGACGATCCGCAACGCTCCGCCCATCCGCGCGTACAGCACTTCGCCTTCGAATACCCGACGCTCGACGATCTCCTCGGCTCATGGGCGCGGCTCGCCGACGCCGGAATCACCCCGGTGCTCGCCGCCGATGAAGGCCTCCAAACAGCGTTCTACTACCTCGACCCCGACCGCAACAGTGTCGAACTCAACGTCAACAACTACGGCAACAACCTCACTGCCACCGAACACCTCCAACACTCACCGCAATTCGCTGAGCGCCCGCTGGGTCAATTCGTCGAGCCCGCGCTCATGCTGCAGGCACGTGAGGCAGGGGCCAGCCCGTGGGAGATTCACGAACGCGCGTGGCAAGGCGAGTTTGAACCGGCCGAACCGCCCAACCCCTTGGTGTTGTACTAGCCGCAACGAACTCGAAGGAACACACAGTGAATTCACCGACTACCGGGAACGCACTGATTAGCCCGCTTGCGTCACCCGACCGTCTTCACCGGTCGCTGCGGCCATGATCACCGCCCAACCTATTCGTGGGCGTTGAATGACTAGGCCGCTGGCGGTCGACGTCCACGCCCACGCCGTGATTCCTCAGTATCAGGAGCTCTTGCGGAGTTCGGCGTCGACGTGCCGAGTTACAGCGGTGGTCAGTCGGGCCTGAGCATCGGCTCGCCCGAGCAGCGGATTGCGCATATGGATGAAGCGGGCCACGGTGTTCGGCGTCTACGTGCGCAGCCCCGAGAACCCGAGAAGCTTGCCATCGGCAATCCGAATTTGATGGTGGAGGTTTTCGAGGGCATCAAGGCTACTGCACGAACCAGGTTGCCGCGTCCACCAGGTCCAGCAGCGGCTGCGGGGCGATGCCGAGCAGCACCGTGACCGCCGCGCACACCGCGATCGCGGCCTTGCTCAACACGCCGGGCACCGCGATGTGCGGGGTGTCGTCGGATCCGTCGGTGAAGAACATCAGCAGGATCACTCGCACGTAGAAGTAGGCGGCCACCCCGCTGGCGATCACGCCGACGATCACCAACGGCACCGCCCCGCCTTCGGCCGCCGCCTTGAACACCGCGAACTTGCTGACGAAGCCGCTGGTCAACGGGATACCGGCGAACGCCAGCAAAAACAGCGAAAACATCACGCCGACAATGGGGGAGCGGCGTCCCAGCCCGGCCCAGTGACCCAAATCGGTGTCCTCGACGCCGTCGGTGCCGCGGACCAAGCCGACGATGGCGAAGGCGCCCACCGTCGAAAAGCTGTAGGCGATCAGGTAGAACAGCGTCGAGGACACCCCGGCGGGCAGGTCGGCGATCACCCCGGTGAGCACGAAACCGACGTGGGACACCGAGGAGTACGCCAGCATCCGTTTGACGTCGGTCTGGTTCACCGCGGCGATCGTCGCGATCACCATGGTCAGCATCGAGATCATCCACAGCACCGGCCGCCACTGGTCATGCAGCGCCGGCAGCGCCACGTAGACCACCCGCAGCAGCGCCCCGAATGCCGCGACTTTCGTCGCGGCGGCCATGAATCCGGTGACCGGTGTCGGTGCGCCCACGTAGACGTCGGGGATCCAGGAGTGGAACGGGACCGCGCCGACCTTGAACAGCAGCCCCACCGTCAGCAACGCGACCCCGGCCAGTGCCATGGTGTCGCCGGGCCGGGTCGCCAGCACCGCGCCGATCCCGGGGGTGGCCAGGGTGCCGGTGGCGCCGTAGAGCAGCGCGGCGCCGTACAGGAAGAACGCCGAGGAAAACGCCCCGAGCAGAAAGTATTTCATCGCCGACTCCTGCGACAGCAGCCGGCGATGCCGGGCCAGCCCGCACAGCAGATACAGCGGCAGCGACAGCACTTCCAACGCGATGAACATCGTCAGCAGGTCGTTGGCGGCCGGGAACACCAGCATGCCGCCGACGGCCAGCATGGTCAGCGGGAACACCTCGGTCTGCATCACCCCGGCGCGGGTGGCCTGCTGCTCGGCGATGCTGTCGGGAATCGCGGAGCCCTGCGGGGTGAATGAATCCAAACCGTGGTCGGCTACTGCGGTGGCGGCGCCGGGACCGATCTTGGGGGCGATGGTGCGCTCGGCGATGAAGACCACCGCCATTATGGCCACCAGCAGCACGGTGCCCTGCAACACCACCGCGGGCCGGTCGACGGCCACCGCGCCCACCACCGCGGTCTGACCGGTGGCCGGGATCGTGTCGGCCACCACCACGAGCGAGACAAAAGGCGGCCAGCAGCGCGGCCAGCTCGGTCTGGCTGCGCACCGGCTCCGCGGACAGCACCTCGACGATGCGGGCTTGGCGGCCGACCCGGGACACGGGGCTCTCCGGTCGGCTCATCGTGATCGTTCCACCAACCACACCAGCAGCGCCTTCTGCGCGTGCAGCCGATTCTCGGCCTCGTCCCACACCGCGCTGCGCGGCCCGTCGATCACCGCATCGGTGATCTCGTCGCCGCGGTGCGCCGGAAGGCAGTGCAGCACCGTGACTTCCGGGTCAGCGAGCGCGACGAGTTCGTCGTTGATCTGGTAGGGCCGAAACGGCGCGACCCGGTCCAGTCCGTCGTCCTCCTGGCCCATCGAGGTCCAGGTGTCGGTGACCAGCACATCGGCCCCGGCGGCGGCCTTGGCCGCATCGGACACCACCAGCCACACCTCGCGCGACCGCTGGATCGCCGGCAACGTCAAGGTGATCCGGCGGGGCGGCGGCTTGGGAGAGTCGTAGACCGGAAGCGCCAGCCGGGCGGTCTCCCGTACCGCGGGGGTATCCGGGAACAGCGAGTTGATGTGGCCTTCGGGTCCCATCCCCAGCAGATGCACGTCGAAATTCGGTGCGGCTTCCCCCGGTTCAGCGTGCGCCGCCAGGACACGCTCGTAGCCCAACGCCGCGGCGTCGAGGTCGTCGCCGAACTCGCCGTCGCTGGCCGCCATCGCGTGCACGTTGCTCGCCGGAAGCCCGACGTGATCCAGCAGGGCCTCGCCGGCCTGCTTGGCGTTGCGTTCGTCGTCGTCGGCCGGCACGAACCGGTCGTCGCCGAAAAACACCTGGACCTTCGTCCAGTCGATGCGCTGCGCCTGCTCACCGACCCGGCGCAGCAACCCGATGCCGGTGCCGCCGCCGGTCAGCACGATCAGCGCCCGCCCCCGGGCCGCGATGGCCGCTTCGATGGCGCCGACCAGGCGGTCACCGGCCGCCGCGACCAGCGCCGCGGTGTCGGGGTAGGTTTCCACAGTTTGGCTCATACGTACTCCACCCGGTCGATGCCCTGCAGCGCGGTGAAATAGATCTCGTCGGGGTCCAGCCGCCGCAAATCCTCGGCCAGGCATTCGCTGACGTCGCGACGCGGCAACGGAACCAGCGCATCCGGGCGGGCGGTGCGGCTCAACGTCGCGGTCACCCCCTCCTGGGGGCGGCTCAGCGTCACCGTCTCGGTGCTGCGCACCAACTCCACCTTGAGTTCGCCGACCGCGCGGCGCACCGGCCCGTCGATCCGGCCGGCCAGCCAACCCGCCAGGACGTCCAGCGCCGGTTCGGTTTTCAGCCCGGACACCAGCGCCGAGGTGACCGGCTCGTAGGGCGGCTGATCCAGCGCCGAGGTCAGCAGCGCCCGCCAGTAGGTGATCCGGCTCCAGGCCAGATCGGTGTCGCCCGGGGTGTATCCGGGCCGACGACCGGTGATCGCCGACAGCGGGTCGGCGCCGTTGGTCGCGTCGGTGATACGCCGGATCGCCAACTGGCCCAACGGGTCTTGGGCGGGAACCGGCGGCGCAAGGTCGGGCCACCAGGCCACCACCGGGATGTCGGGCAGCAGGAACGGCACCACGACGCTGTCGGCGTGCCCGGCGAGCGCGCCGGACAGCCGCAGCACCACCACTTCACCGGCGCCGGCGTCGCCGAACATCCGCAGCTGGGCGTCCAGCCGGGCGTCGGCGGCGTCCGGGTCGCCGGTCATCACCACGATCACCCGGCTGGGATGCTCCTGGCTGGCGGCGTTGGCCGCCGCGATCGATTCGTCCAGGTACGCCTCGGTCGCCGGCGCGATGATCAGGGTCAGCACCCGGCCCATCGTCACCGCACCGACCCGCTCGCGCAGCTCATCGAGCTTCTTGTTGATCGCGGTGGTGCTGGTGTTGGGCAGGTCGATGATCATTTGCGCCGCTCCCTTGACCCGGCCGAGCAGACGTAAAAGCCCCTAATTTCGGTGCTTTTGGGGGACTTTTGTGTCTGCTCGCGCTCGGCGGCGATCACGGTCGCCGCCATTCCCGGCCGTCCCGGCGCAGCATCTCAAACGCCGACGCCGGGCCCCAGGTGCCCGCCTGATACGGGTCGGGCTTGCCATGCGAGGCCCAGTTGTCGAGGACGGGATCGAGGATCTCCCAGGACAATTCCACCTCCGCGTTGACGGGGAACAGGGACGGTTCGCCCAGCAGCACGTCCAGGATCAGTCGCTCGTAGGCCTCCGGCGAATCCTCGGAGAACGCCGAGCCGTAGGAGAAATCCATGTTGACGTCGCGGACTTCCATCAGGTGGCCGGGCACCTTGGAGCCGAACCGCAGCGTGATCCCCTCATCGGGCTGTACCCGGATCACCAAGGCGTTTTGGCCGAGCTCGTCGGTCATGGTGGCGTCGAACGGCAGATGCGGCGCGCGTTTGAACATCAGCGCGATCTCGGTGACCCGCCGCCCCAACCGTTTCCCGGTGCGCAGGTAGAACGGCACCCCGGCCCAGCGTCGGGTGTCGACCTCCAAGGTGATGGCGGCGAACGTCTCGGTGGTGGAGTCGGTGGCGAACCCCTCCTCTTCCAGCAGGCCCACCACCTGTTCGCCGCCCTGCCAGCCGGCGGTGTACTGACCACGCGACGTGGTCTGATCCAGCGGCTGCGCCAGCCGGGTCGCCGAGAGCACCTTGATCTTTTCGGCCTGCAGCTCCGCGGGGCGGAAGCTCACCGGCTCTTCCATCGCGGTCAGCGCCAGCAGCTGCAGCAGGTGGTTCTGGATCACGTCGCGGGCCGCGCCGATCCCGTCGTAGTAGCCCGCGCGGCCGCCCAATCCGATGTCTTCGGCCATGGTGATCTGCACGTGGTCGACGTAGTGCGCGTTCCAGATCGGGTCGAACAGCTGGTTGGCGAACCGCAGCGCGAGGATGTTTTGAACCGTCTCCTTGCCCAGGTAGTGGTCGATCCGGAACACCGACTCCTCCGGGAAGACGCTGTTGACCACGCTGTTGAGTTCGCGGGCGCTGGCCAAATCGTGGCCGAACGGTTTCTCGATCACCACCCGGCTCCAGCGGCCCTCGCGGGGCCGGGCCAGCCCGGAGGAGTACAGCTTTTCGCACACCATCGGGAATGCGTTCGGCGGGATCGACAGGTAGAAGGCGTGGTTGCCGCCGGTGCCGCGTTCGACGTCGAGCTTGTCCAGCGTCTCGGCCAGCCGGGCGAACGCCGCGTCGTCGTCGAAGGTGCCCTGCACGAACCGGAAACCCTCGGCCAGGCGTTCCCACACCGCCTCCCGAAACGGGGTGCGGGCGTGCGCCCGGACCGCGTCGTGCACGACTTGGCCGAAATCTTGATCGTCCCAGTCCCGGCGGGCGAATCCGACCAGCGCAAAGGTGGGCGGCAGCAAGCCCCGGTTGGCCAGATCGTAGATCGCCGGCATCAACTTCTTGCGGGCCAAATCGCCGGTGACCCCGAAGATCACCACCCCGCACGGCCCAGCGATCCGCGGCAGCCGCTTATCGCGTTTGTCCCGCAGCGGATTTCGCCACGGGTCGATGGCCTGCGTCACTTGGTGGCGGCGTCGAGCTGAGCCTGGGTTGCGTCGAGCAGTTCGGTCCAGGACGCCTCGAATTTCTCCACGCCCTCATCCTCAAGGACGACGAACACGTCCGGCAGGTCGATCCCGACCGCCGCCAGTTGGTCGAACACGCCCTGGGCGGCGTCGGCCGTGCCGGTGACGGTGTCGCCGGTGACCACCCCGTGGTCGGCCACGGCTTCAATTGTCTTCTCCGGCATGGTGTTCACCGTGTGCGGCGCCACCAGCTCGGTGACATACAGTGTGTCGGCGTAGTCGGGATTCTTGACGCCGGTGGACGCCCACAGCGGGCGCTGCACCCGCGCCCCCTCCGGCCACAGCGCGCCATACCGCGCACCGCCTTCGAAGACCTCCTGGTAGGCGGCGTAGGCCAGCCGGGCGTTGGCCACCCCGGCCTGGCCGCGCAGCGCCAACGCCTCGGCCGAGCCGATCTTTTCCAGCCGCTTGTCGATCTCGGTGTCCACCCGGGACACGAAGAACGACGCCACCGAATGGATCTTGGACAGGTCGTGGCCGGCCTTGTGGGCGGCCTCCAACCCGGCCAGGTAGGCGTCCATTACCTCGCGGTGGCGCTGCACCGAGAAGATCAGCGTGACGTTGACCGAAATCCCTTCCGCCAGCACGGCGGTGATGGCGGGCAGACCGGCCTTGGTCGCCGGAATCTTGATGAACAGGTTCGGCCGGTCGACGATCTTCCACAGCTCCACGGCCTGGGCGATGGTCTTGTCGGTGTCATGCGCCAGCCGCGGGTCGACCTCGATCGACACCCGGCCATCCACGCCGTCGGAGGCCTCCCATTGCGGGGTCAGCACATCGCAGGCGTTGCGCACATCGTCGGTGGTGACGGTGCGGATGGTGGCCTCCACATCGGCGGCCCGCTCGGCCAGCTCGGACACCTGGGTGTCGTAAGCGTGGCCCTGCTCCAGCGCCTTCTGGAAGATGGTCGGGTTGGTGGTCACCCCGACCACGCTGCGGGTGGCGATGAGTTCGGCGAGGTTGCCCGACTCCAGCCGGTCGCGGGACAGGTCGTCCAGCCACACCGAGACCCCCGCGGCACTGAGCGCAGCGAGGTTGGCGTTTTGTGACGTGGTCATCTTTCCGATACCCCTTTTCCCTAGTTGTCCAGTGCGCGTTCGGCGGCGGCGACGACGGCCTCCGCGGTAAACCCGTACTCGCGGAACAGCGTTTTGTAGTCGGCGGATTCCCCGTAGTGCTCGATCGACACGATCTGCCCGGTGTCACCGACCAGTTTGTGCCAGCACTGCGCGACCCCGGCCTCGACGGCCACCCGCGCCGACACCGCCGGGGGCAGCACGGCGTCGCGGTAGTCGACCGGTTGGGCCTCGAACCACTCCACGCACGGCATCGACACCACCCGGGCGACGATGTCCTTGTCGGCCAGCAGTTTCTGCGCCTCGACGGCCAGTTGCACCTCGGAGCCGGTGGCGATCAGCACCACGTCGGGCTGTTGGTCGCCGGCGCCGCCGAGCACGTACCCGCCGCGGGCGACCCCGGCGGCGTCGGTGCCCTCGAGCACCGGAACACCTTGGCGGGTCAGGATCAACCCGACCGGTCCGCTGCTGGCGCCCCGGGCCAAGACGGTGTGCCAGGCGTAGGCGGTTTCGTTGGCGTCGGCGGGGCGCACCACCGACAGGTTCGGGATCGCGCGCAGCGCGGCCAGGTGCTCGATCGGCTGGTGGGTGGGCCCGTCTTCGCCCAAGCCGATCGAGTCGTGGGTCCACACGTAGATGGTGTCGATGTCCATCAGCGACGCCAGCCGCACCGCCGGACGCATGTAGTCGGAGAACTGCAGGAATGTGCCGCCGTAGGCGCGGGTCGGGCCGTGCAGCACGATCCCGGACAGGATGGCGCCCATCGCGTGCTCACGAACCCCGAAGTGCAGGGTGCGGCCGTACCAGTGGGCGGTGTAGTCCTTCGTCGAAATCGACGGCGGCCCAAACGAATCCGCACCGTCCATGGTGGTGTTGTTGCTGCCTGCCAGGTCGGCGGAGCCGCCCCACAGCTCGGGCAGCTTGGGTCCGAGCGCGGACAGCACCTTGCCGGACGCCGCGCGGGTGGCCAGCGCCTTGGAGCCCGGCTCCCAGTGCGGCAGGTCCGCGTCCCAGCCATCGGGCATCTGGTGGGCCAGCAACCGGTCCAACAGCGCCTTGCGGTCCGGTTCGCGCTCGGCCCAGGCCTCAAAGTCCTGCTGCCAGCGTTCGTGGGCCGCCTTGCCGCGGCCGACCAGCCCGCGGGTGTGGGTGATGACGTCCTCGCGGACCTCAAAGGTCTTCTCCGGATCGAACCCGAGCACCTTCTTGATGGCGGCCACCTCGTCGTCACCGAGCGCGGCCCCGTGCGCCTTGCCGGTGTTCATCAGGTTGGGCGCCGGGTAGCCGATGATGGTGCGCAGCGCGATGAACGACGGACGGTCGGTGACGGCCTTGGCGTTGGCGATGGCCTCCTCGATGCCGACCACGTTCTCGCCGCCGTCGACCTCCTGCACATGCCAGCCGTAGGCGCGGTAGCGGGCCGCGGTGTCTTCGCACAGCGCGATGTTGGTGTCGTCTTCGATCGAGATCTGGTTGTGGTCGTAGAACACGATGAGGTTGCCCAGGTGCTGCACCGCGGCCAGCGACGACGCCTCGCTGGTCACGCCTTCCTCGATGTCCCCGTCGGAGGCGATCACGTAGATGAAGTGGTCAAACGGGCTGGTGCCGGGTTCGGCGTCCGGGTCGAAGAGGCCCCGCTCGTAGCGCGCGGCCATCGCCATCCCCACCGAGGACGCCAACCCCTGACCGAGCGGGCCGGTGGTGATCTCCACCCCGCGGGTGTGCCGGAACTCGGGGTGCCCGGGGGTCTTGGACCCCCAGGTGCGCAGCGATTCGATGTCGGACAGTTCCAGGCCGAAGCCGCCCAGGTAGAGCTGCAGGTACAGGGTCAAGCTGGAATGCCCGGCCGACAGGACGAACCGGTCGCGACCCAGCCAGGTGGTGTCGCTGGGGTCGTGCCGCATCACCCGTTGGAACAGCGTGTAGGCCAGCGGCGCCAGGCTCATCGCGGTGCCCGGATGACCGTTGCCGACCTTTTGGACCGCATCGGCGGCCAACACGCGGACGGTGTCGACGGCGACCGAATCGATCTCGGCCCAGTCGTCGGGGTGCTGCGGGCGGGTCAGCGCGGAAATTTCTTCGAGTGTGGTCACTAACGTCAGTCCTCGGGTCGACGAGCCGGTTCTTCTACACCCTAGTGCGGGATCCCGCGTCGCCGCAGACTGGGATTTTCGCGCCGGGTTCCCGGTCGTGCGGCAGCGCAAACAGCGGGAATCCCGCCGAATCGACCCTGCGGTGTGGCCGCGGTGGCCCGGCGGTCTACCATCGTCTGTAGTAGAAGCTGCGCGCTGGTGCGACCTGAGGAGTTACTGCGTGAGCATTCGCGAGCGCGTCGCGCCGAAAATACCCAGCGCAGTGCTGGCGTATCTGGCCCTGACCAAACCGCGGATCATCGAGCTGCTGCTGGTGACGACGATACCGGCGATGCTGCTCGCTGAGCGTGGCACGGTGAACCCGCTGCTGATCCTTAACACGCTGATCGGCGGGGTGCTGGCCGCCGCCTCCGCCAACACGCTGAACTGCGTGGTCGACGCCGACATCGACAAGGTGATGAAGCGGACCGCGCGGCGGCCGCTGGCGCGGGCGGCGGTGCCGACCCGCAACGCCCTGGTGTTCGGGCTGGTGCTGGGCGTGGGCTCGTTCTTCTGGCTGCTGGCGACCACCAACCTGTTGTCGGGCGTGCTGGCGGTGGCCACCATCGCGTTCTATGTGTTCGTCTACACGATGCTGCTCAAGCGCCACACCTCGCAAAACGTGGTGTGGGGCGGGGCGGCCGGCTGCATGCCGGTGATGATCGGTTGGTCGGCGGTGACCGGCACCATCGGCTGGCCGGCCGTGGTGATGTTCGCCATCATCTTCTTCTGGACGCCGCCGCACACCTGGGCGCTGGCCATGCGCTACAAGGACGACTACAAGGCGGTCGGGGTGCCGATGCTGCCGGCGGTGGCCACCGAGCGTCAGGTCACCCAGCGGATCCTGATCTACACCTGGCTCACCGTGCTCGCCACCCTGGCGCTGATCCCGGCCGCCGGGTGGCTGTATGCCGCGGTGGCGGGTCTGGCCGGCGCCTGGTTCTTGACGATGGCCCACCAGCTGTACGCCGGGGTGCGCAACGGGGAGCCGGTCAAGCCGCTGCGGCTGTTCCTGCAGTCCAACAACTACCTGGCCGTGGTGTTCTGCGCGCTGGCCATCGATTCGGCGCTGGCCCTGCCGACCCTGCTGTGAGTTTCCGCTGACTGACGGCTAACCGGCCGGGCCGGACCACTCGAAGCGGGTCTGGCCGCGATCACTGCGGGCGGCCGCGATCCGGTCCCGCATCCGCGCCGACATCTGCGGCAGCGCGTCGAGGCGAACCACCCCGCCGCGGTGCTCTCCTCGCCGTCCGGGCGGGGCTCACCGGCCACCCAGTCCATCAGGAAGACGTGGTCGAGGTATTGCGCCCGATCACCGTTGGCGTGCACCACCGGCGCGGTCGCGTGCACCCAGGCCAGCCGCGTCGGTACCGCGGTGGCGCCGGTCTCCTCGGCGACCTCCCGGACCGCGGCGTCGGCGGGCTCCTCGCCGGGGTCGACGATGCCGGTCACCGGTGTCCAGCAACCGTTGTCGGCCCGTTCGATGAGCAACACCTCGCTGCCGCCGCGGATCACGACGGCCGTCGTCCCGATCAGCCACAGCGGGTCGTGCCCGATCCGGGCGCGCAGGTCGGCGATGAACTCGGGAACCGGCATGGCGCGATCGTGCCAGCCCGGCGGCGTCGCTTGAAACACCGCCACGCAACTGATAATGATAATCATGTTCAATAGTCATCGAAGCCTGGGATGGTGTGTCTGTTGTGAGCGTGCCGGTGTGGATGGGGTCGCCGCCGGAGGTGCATTCGGCGTTGTTGAGTAGTGGTCCGGGGCCGGGGGCGTTGTTGGCGGCGGCGGGGGCGTGGTCGTCGTTGAGTGCTGAGTATGCGGCGGTGGCGCAGGAATTGAGTGCGGTGCTGGGTGGGGTGCAGGCTGGGGCGTGGCAGGGGCCGAGTGCGCAGGCGTATGTGGCTGCGCATGGGCCGTATTTGGCGTGGTTGGGGCAGGCGAGTGCCGATAGTGCGGCGGCGGCGGCTCAGCATGAGACGGTGGCGGGGGCCTATAGCGGGGCGTTGGCGGCGATGCCGACGTGGGGGAGTTGGCTGCCAATCATGTGACTCATGGGGTGTTGGTGGCGACGAATTTCTTTGGGCTCAATACGATTCCGATCGCGGTGAATGAGGCCGACTATGCGCGGATGTGGGTGCAGGCGGCGACCACGATGAGTACCTATGAGGCGGTCAGTGATACCGCGGTGGCTGCCACCCCGTCGACCACCACCGCACCACCGATCCTGAACCACGACGACGGCCACGACCACGACGACGGCCACGACCACGGTGGCGACGACGGCGGAATCCACGACGGCGAATTGGATCCCACCGACCCGGCCTGGTGGCTGGATGTCGGACTTGAGCAGGTGGAGAACTTTCAAACCCTGCTCAACGACCTGCTGACCAATCCGGCCGCGCTGTTGACCGATCTGCCCGCGGTCATGGCCGACCTGACGTTCCACGCCAGTCAGGTGCTGTCCACGTTTGGCCCGTATTTTCCGGCGCTGCTGCAGCCGGCGCTGACATTGGCGCTGGCCAATCTCGGCTGGGCGATCGGGTTGGCCGGGTTGGCCGGTATCCGCCCCGCTCCCATCGCCGCGGTCGCCGAACCGATCCTCGAACCCGTCGTGGCCGAGCCCAAGGTGTGGCCGGCCGCCGGGGGCGCCCCGACCGTGCCA
>PPEA01000334.1 GCA_002967005.1 Mycobacterium talmoniae | reverse complement strand
CGTGCAGATCTGCCAGCACCACTGCCCGGTCTCGACGCGCCGAGGAGTTCCCGGAGCTGTGCGAGACCGAACAACAGGCCATGGCCGAGGTACTCGGCACGCACGTGCAGCGGCTGGCGACCATCGTCAACGGCGACTGCGCCTGCACCACCCCACGTCCCCCTGACCGGTACCCACCATTAGCCACCCGATAGCACTTCGGCGCACAGCCCGCGCCGAAGCCACCACGAGCAAGCAAGGAGCGTCGTAATGACGACCACCCCCGAGCTTCACAAGCCCGCAGAACCGCTGTCCCAGGAAGAGGCCATCGCCTCGCTGGGCCGCTACGGCTACGGCTGGGCCGACTCCGACGCCGCCGGGGCCAGCGCGCAGCGCGGCCTGTCCGAAGCGGTGGTGCGCGACATCTCGGCGAAGAAGAACGAGCCGGAGTGGATGCTGGAGAGCCGGCTGCGCGCGCTGCGCACGTTCAACAAGAAGCCGATGCCGACCTGGGGCTCCAACCTGGGCGACATCGACTTCGACAACATCAAGTACTTCGTGCGGTCCACCGAAAAGCAGGCGGCCAGCTGGGAGGACCTGCCCGAGGACATCCGCAATACCTATGACCGGCTCGGCATTCCCGAAGCCGAAAAGCAGCGCCTGGTCGCCGGGGTGGCCGCGCAGTACGAATCCGAGGTGGTCTACCACCAGATCCGGGAAGACCTTGAGGCCCAAGGGGTGATCTTCTTGGACACCGACTCCGGGCTGCGCGAGCACGAGGACATCTTCAAGCAGTACTTTTCCACCGTCATCCCGGCCGGCGACAACAAGTTCTCCGCGCTGAACACCGCGGTGTGGTCCGGCGGGTCGTTCATCTACGTGCCGCCCGGGGTGCACGTCGAGATCCCGCTGCAGGCCTACTTCCGGATCAACACCGAGAACATGGGTCAGTTCGAGCGCACCCTGATCATCGTCGACGAGGGCGCCTACGTGCACTACGTGGAGGGCTGCACGGCGCCCATCTACAAGAGCGACTCGCTGCACTCGGCGGTGGTGGAGATCATCGTCAAACCCGGCGGCCGGTGCCGCTACACCACCATCCAGAACTGGTCGAACAACGTCTACAACCTGGTCACCAAGCGGGCCCGCGCCGAGGCCGGCGCCACCATGGAGTGGATCGACGGCAACATCGGCTCGAAGGTCACCATGAAGTACCCGGCGGTGTGGATGACCGGCGAGCACGCCAAGGGTGAGGTGCTGTCGGTGGCGTTCGCCGGTGAGGGCCAGCACCAGGACACCGGCGCCAAGATGCTGCACCTGGCGCCCAACACGTCGAGCAACATCGTGTCCAAGTCGGTGGCCCGCGGCGGCGGTCGCGCCTCCTACCGGGGCCTGGTGCAGGTGAACAAGGGTGCGCACGGATCCCGCTCCAGCGTGAAATGCGATGCGCTGCTGGTCGACACGGTCAGCCGCAGCGACACCTACCCGTACGTCGACATCCGCGAGGACGACGTCACGATGGGCCACGAGGCCACCGTGTCCAAGGTCAGCGAGAACCAGCTGTTCTACCTGATGAGCCGCGGGCTGACCGAGGACGAGGCGATGGCCATGGTGGTGCGCGGCTTCGTCGAGCCGATTGCCAAGGAACTGCCGATGGAATACGCGCTGGAGCTCAACCGGCTGATCGAACTGCAGATGGAGGGCGCGGTCGGATGACGGCTCAGAACCTGGCCGTGGAGGGGACACCAGCGGGGTCTTCGGCAGCGATCAACAAGGGCGAGCAATTCGCCTCGTTCGACGTCGACGCCTTCGAGGTGCCCGGCCACCGCGACGAAATCTGGCGCTTCACCCCGCTGCGCCGGCTGCGCGGCCTGCACGACGGGTCCGCCCCGGCCACCGGCAGCGCGCAGATCGCCGTCACCGAGCGGCCCCGGGGTGCGGGTGGAAACCGTGCGGCGCGGCGACGAGCGGCTCGGTCAGGGCGGAGTCCCGACCGACCGCGTTGCCGCCCAAGCGTTTTCGTCGTTCAATTCCGCGACGCTGGTCACCGTCGGCCGCGACACCCAGGTCGCCGACCCGGTCGACATCACCATCACCGGGCCCGGCGCGGGCGCGGTCGCCTACGGGCACCTGCAGATCCGCGTCGAGGAACTCGCCGAGGCCGTCGTCGTCATCGACCAGCGGGGCAGCGGAACCTACGCCGACAACGTCGAATTCGTGGTCGGCGACGCCGCCCGGCTCACCGTGGTGTGGATCGCCGACTGGGCCGACGACACCGTGCACCTCAGCTCCCAGCACGCCCGGCTGGGCAAGGATGCGGTGCTGCGCCACGTCGCGGTCACGCTGGGCGGCGAGCTGGTGCGGAACTCGGCGACGGTGCGGTTCGCCGGCCCGGGCGGGGACGCCGAACTGCTCGGCCTGTACTTCGCCGACGACGGCCAGCACCTCGAATCGCGGCTGCTGATCGACCACGCCCACCCGCACTGCAGGTCCAACGTGCTGTACAAGGGTGCCCTGCAAGGCGATCCGGAGTCGTCGCGGCCCGACGCGCACACCGTCTGGGTGGGTGACGTGCTGATCCGGGCCGAAGCCACCGGCACCGACACCTTCGAGGTGAACCGCAACCTGGTGCTCACCGACGGCGCGCGCGCCGACTCGGTGCCCAACCTGGAGATCGAGACCGGCGAGATCGTCGGCGCCGGACACGCCAGCGCCACCGGACGATTCGACGACGAGCAGCTGTTCTACCTGCGGGCCCGCGGCATCCCCGAAGAGCAGGCCCGCCGCCTGGTGGTGCGCGGCTTCTTCGGCGAGATCATCTCCAAAATCGCGGTGCCGCACGTGCGGGACCGCCTGACCGACGCCATCGAACACGAACTGGAACTCACGGAAAAGACCACAGCCTCATGACGACTTTGGAAATCAAAGACCTGCACGTCAGCGTCGACAACCCCGACGCCGCCGCCGGGGAACGCGACATCCCGATCCTGACCGGGGTGAACCTGACGGTGCGCTCCGGGGAAACCCATGCGGTGATGGGCCCCAACGGCTCGGGGAAGTCCACCCTGTCCTACGCCATCGCCGGCCACCCCAAATACCAGGTGACGTCGGGATCGATCACCCTGGACGGGGAGAACGTGCTGGACATGAGCGTGGACGAACGTGCCCGCGCCGGGCTGTTTTTGGCCATGCAGTACCCGGTGGAGGTGCCGGGGGTGTCCATGTCGAACTTTTTGCGCAGCGCGGCGACCGCGGTGCGCGGCGAGGCCCCGAAACTGCGGCACTGGGTCAAAGAGGTCAAGGCGGCGATGGGGGAGCTGGAGATCGACGCTGCGTTCGCCGAACGCAGCGTCAACGAGGGCTTCTCCGGCGGGGAGAAGAAGCGGCACGAGATCTTGCAGCTGTCGCTGCTCAAGCCCAAGATCGCCATCCTCGACGAGACCGACTCCGGGTTGGACGTCGACGCGTTGCGGGTGGTCAGCGAGGGGGTGAACCGCTACGCGGCGGCCGAGCACGGCGGCATCCTGTTGATCACGCACTACACCCGCATCCTGCGTTACATCCAGCCGCAGTTCGTGCACGTCTTCGTCGGCGGGCGCATCGTCGAGTCGGGCGGCCCCGAACTGGCCGACGAACTCGAAGAGCACGGCTATGAGCGGTTCACCCAGGCAGCGTCCGCCGGAGCCTAGCGATGACGCTCGACCTGGACGCCATCCGCGCCGATTTCCCGATCCTCAAGCGGGTGATGCGGGGCGGAGCCCAGCTGGCCTACCTGGATTCCGGCGCCACCTCCCAGCGCCCGGTGCAGGTCCTCGACGCCGAACGTGACTTCTTGACCACCTCCAACGGGGCGGTGCACCGCGGCGCGCACCAGCTGATGGAGGAGGCCACCGACGCCTACGAGGACGGCCGCGCCGCCATCGCCGCCTTCGTCGGCGCCGACCCCGACGAGCTGGTGTTCACCAAGAACGCCACCGAAGCGCTCAACCTGGTGTCCTATGTGCTGGGCGACAACCGGTTTCCGCACGCCGTCGGGCCCGGCGACGCATCGTCACCACCGAACTCGAGCATCACCGCCAACCTGATCCCGTGGCAGGAGTTGGCGCGGCGCACCGGGGCCCAGTTGCGCTGGTACGGCGTCACCGACGACGGCCGCATCGAT
>PPEA01000333.1 GCA_002967005.1 Mycobacterium talmoniae | reverse complement strand
GCAGGTGGTGGCGCTGGCCGCCGCCGCCCGGTACCTGGCCGCGATCGGCATGGACGCGGTCCAGGCCCACGAAGCACGGTTGGTGGCCGCCGCGCTGGACGGGCTGTCCGGGATCGACGGCATCCGGATCATCGGGCCGACGTCGCTGACCGACCGGGGATCGCCGGTGTCGTTCGTGGTCGACGGGGTGCACGCCCACGATGTCGGGCAGGTCCTCGACGACGACGGGGTGGCGGTGCGGGTCGGGCACCACTGCGCGATGCCGCTGCACGCGCGGTTCGGGATCGCCGCCACCGCCCGGGCGTCGTTCGCGGTGTACAACACGCTCGACGAAGTCGACCGGCTGGTGGCCGGGGTGCGACGGGCGTTGACCTTCTTCGGTGGAGCGTGAGCGTGCGGCTGGAACAGATCTATCAAGAGGTGATCCTCGATCACTACAAGCATCCGCATCGCCGCGGGCTGCGGGAGCCGTTCAACGCCGAAGTCCACCACACCAACCCGATCTGCGGGGATGAGGTGACGCTGCGGGTCGCGTTGTCCGACGACGGCGACACCGTCGCCGACATCTCCTACGACGGGCAGGGCTGCTCGATCAGTCAGGCGGCCACCTCGGTGCTCACCGATCAGGTGATCGGGCAAACCGTCGGCCAGGCGCTGCAGACCGTCGCCGCGTTCACCGAAATGGTGTCCTCCCGCGGCACCGTGGCCGGCGATGAGGACGTGATCGGCGACGGTATCGCGTTCGCCGGGGTCGCGAAGTATCCGGCGCGGGTGAAATGCGCGCTGCTGGGGTGGACGGCATTCAAGACTGCGCTGGTCGAAGCCACCAGCGCCGTGCCCTCAACTGGAGGTAACCGATGAGCGAAACAGCCACGCCGCACGACGCGTTGCTCGCCGATGTCGACGAAGCGATGCACGACGTCATCGACCCCGAACTCGGCATCAACGTGGTCGACCTGGGGCTGGTGTACCGCCTGGAGGTCGAGCCCGGCGACACCGGACCGGTGGCGCTGCTCGACATGACGCTGACCTCACCGGCGTGCCCGCTGCAGGACATGATCGAGGACCAGTCCCGCACCGCGCTGGTCGCCGGCGGGCTGGTCAGCGAACTCCAGATCAACTGGGTGTGGTCCCCGCCGTGGGGCCCGGACAAGATCACCGACGATGGGCGCGAGCAGCTGCGCGCGCTCGGGTTCACCGTCTGACCCACCCGACGGGCCCGCGCTCATAGAGTTGGGCCATGTTTTGGTTGTGCCGGACCTGCGGCGTCGAGCACCATGACACCCCGGAGGTCTGCGCGATCTGTGCCGATGAGCGGCAGTGGGTGCCGCGCGGCGGTCAGCAGTGGACGACGCTGGACCAGCTGACCGCCGAGGGGGTGCGTTCGCAGGTCAGCGTCCTCGAGGACGGGCTGGTCGGCGTCGGCGCCAGCCCGGCGTTCGGGATCGGTCAGATCGGCAAACTGGTGTGCGGTGCGGGCGGCAATGTGCTCTGGGATCCGTCCGGCTTCCTCGACGACGCCGCGGTGGCCGCGGTGGCCGAGCGCGGCCCGGTGGTGGCGATTGTGGCCAGCCATCCGCACATGTTCGGCGCGCAGGTGGAGTGGAGCCACCGGCTCGGCGGGGTGCCGGTGTACGTCAACGCCGCCGACGCGGGCTGGGTGATGCGGCCCGACCCGGTGATTCGGCAGTGGTCGGACACGGTGGCGTTGACCCCGTCGCTGACGGTGGTGCGGGTCGGCGGGCATTTCCCGGGCAGCGCGGTGGCCTGCTGGCGGGACGGCGCCGACGGGCGCGGCGTGCTGCTGGTCGGCGATACCGTGTTTCCCAACCCGGACCGGCGCACGGTCGGGTTCTTGCGCAGTTACCCCAACCTGCTGCCGCTGTCGGCGGCGGTCGTGCAGCGGATGGCCGCCACACTGGCCGGGTTGACCTTCGACCGCATCTATGGCCTGTTCAGCAACGTCATCGACACCGACGGGCAGGCCGCGGTGCAGCGGTCGGCCGCCCGGCACGCCGCCTGGGTGCGCGGCGACTACGACCACCTGACCTGAGGTTTCGCGCCTCGAGCGTGGACTTGTGCCACGCTCCGTGGCCGAGGGCGTGGCTCAAGTCCACATTTGGCGCCGGCGACCACGGGAACACCGCGCCGCGGTGGCGCGTTGTGCGGGGCATGGCTACCCAAGAGCTCACCGCCGCACAGTTCAACGACACGATCAACGGCAACGACATCGTGCTGGTCGACTTCTGGGCGTCGTGGTGCGGGCCGTGTAAGCAGTTCGCCCCCACCTTTGAGGCGTCGGCGGAAAAGCACCCCGACGTCGTGCACGCCAAGGTCGACACCGAGGCCGAACAGCAGTTGGCGGCGGCCGCGGAGATCCGTTCCATCCCGACGTTGATGGCGTTCAAGAAGGGGCACCTGGTGTTCAACCAGGCCGGGGCGCTGCCGCCGGCCGCGCTGGAAGACCTGGTGCAAAAGGTCAAGGAGTTCGACATCGACGCCGCCATCGCCGAGCAGCCCAAGCCCGACCAGGTGTAGTGGCCCGCACGCGATAGCGTGCATCCCGTGACTCCCGCCAACAACTTTGTCCTCGTCGACCACCCGCGGCCCGGGGTCGCGCTGATCACCCTCAACCGGCCGGAGCGGATGAACTCGATGGCGTTCGACGTCATGGTGCCGCTCAAACAGGTGCTGAGCGAGATCACCTACGACAACGACGTCCGCGCGGTGGTGCTGACCGGGGCCGGCAACGGCTTCTCTTCGGGTGCCGACCACAAGTCCGCGGGCAGCGTCCCGCACGTCGACGGGCTGACCCGGCCGGCCTACGGGCTGCGGTCGATGGAGCTGCTCGACGACGTCATCCTCGGCTTACGGCGGCTGCACCAACCGGTGATCGCCGCGGTCAACGGCGCCGCCATCGGCGGTGGGCTGTGTTTGGCGCTGGCCGCCGACATCCGCGTCGCCGCAGCGGGCGCCTATTTCCGGGCCGCCGGCATCAACAACGGGCTGACCGCCAGCGAGCTGGGGCTGAGCTACCTGCTGCCGCGGGCGGTCGGCTCGTCGCGGGCGTTTGAGATCATGCTCACCGGCCGCGACGTCGACGCCGCCGAAGCCGAACGGATCGGGTTGGTGTCCCGCACGGTGCCCGACGTCGAGCTGTTGGCGACCTGCTACGACCTGGCCGAACGCATCGCCGCGTTCTCCCGGCCGGGAATCGAGTTGACCAAGCGCACACTCTGGAGTGGACTGGACGCCGGTAGTCTAGAGGGGCATATGCAGGCCGAGGGGCTGGGACAACTGTATGTGCGCCTGCTGACCAGCAACTTTGAAGAAGCCGTCGCCGCGCGCGCCGAGAAGCGGCCGCCGGTGTTCACCGACGACAAATAACCACCAGGAGCAGCCGCGCGTGATTACCGCAACGGACCTCGAGGTCCGCGCCGGAGCGCGCACGCTGCTCTCCGCCGCCGGGCCCGCGCTGCGGGTGCAGCCCGGCGACCGGATCGGGTTGGTCGGGCGTAACGGCGCCGGCAAAACCACCACCATGCGGATCCTGGCGGGGGAGGGCGAACCGTACGCCGGCACCGTCACCCGCAGCGGCGAGATCGGCTACCTGCCACAGGATCCCAAAGAGGGCAACCTCGACGTGACCGCGCGCGACCGGGTGCTGTCGGCGCGCGGCCTGGACACCCTGCTGGCCGAGCTGGAAAACAGCAGGCGCTGATGGCCGAGGTCGCCGACGACGCCGCCCGCGACCGCGCGGTGCGGCGCTACGGCCAGCTCGAGGAGCGATTCGCCGCGCTGGGCGGCTACGGCGCCGAAAGTGAAGCCAGCCGGATCTGCGCGAGCCTGGGCCTGCCCGAACGGGTGTTGACCCAGCAGCTGCGCACCCTGTCCGGCGGTCAGCGCCGCCGGGTGGAGCTGGCCCGCATCCTGTTCGCCGCCTCCGACACGGGCGCCGGCTCGGCCACCACGCTCTTACTCGACGAGCCGACCAACCACCTCGACGCCGACTCGCTGGGCTGGCTGCGCGATTTCCTCAAGGCGCACACCGGCGGGCTGGTGCTGATCAGCCACAACGTCGAGCTGCTGGCCGACGTGGTCAACCGGGTGTGGTTCCTCGATGCGGTGCGCGGCGAAGCCGACGTCTACAACATGGGCTGGCAAAAGTACCTGGACGCCCGCGCCACCGACGAGCAGCGTCGCCGCCGGGAGCGGGCCAACGCCGAACGCAAAGCCACCGCACTGCGCAACCAGGCCGCCAAAATGGGCGCTAAAGCCACCAAAGCCGTTGCCGCGCAAAACATGTTGCGTCGTGCCGATCGGATGATGGCGGCCCTGGACGACGAGCGGGTCGCCGACAAGGTGGCCCGGATCAAGTTCCCCACCCCGGCGCCGTGCGGGCGCACCCCGCTGGTGGCCAGCGGATTGACCAAGACCTACGGCTCACTGGAGGTGTTCACCGGCGTCGACCTGGCGATCGACCGCGGGTCGCGGGTGGTGGTGCTCGGCCTCAACGGCGCCGGCAAGACCACCCTGCTGCGGCTGCTGGCCGGCGCCGAAACCCTGGACGCCGGCAGCATCGAACCCGGACACGGCCTGAAAATGGGGTATTTCGCGCAGGAACACGACACCCTCGACAACGCGGCCACGGTGTGGGAGAACATCCGGCACGCCGCCCCCGACACCGGGGAACAGGATCTGCGCGGCCTGCTCGGGGCGTTCATGTTCACCGGCCCGCAACTGGACCAGCCCGCCGGCACCCTGTCCGGCGGCGAGAAGACGCGGTTGGCGTTGGCCGGGCTGGTGGCCTCCACCGCGAATGTGCTGCTGCTGGACGAGCCCACCAACAACCTGGATCCCGCCTCGCGCGAGCAGGTGCTGGATGCGCTGCGCAGCTACACCGGGGCGGTGGTGCTGGTCACCCACGACCCGGGCGCGGCCGAGGCGCTGGACCCGCAGCGCGTCGTGCTGCTGCCCGACGGCACCGAGGACTACTGGTCCGAGGAGTACCGCGACCTCATCGAGCTGGCCTGAGGGTCGCCGCCGACGCCGGTCCCGGCGCCAAAAACGGTCGCCGCAGGCGAATTCGGTCAAAGCGCCGCATCGCCCGCACGGCCTTTCTACCCTGAGTGCGTCGAGAACCGAAGTTCCACCCGGGGAGGCGTCGATGACGAAGACCAAGAAGCCGCGCGACCAGCTGATCCACGAGTTGCGCAGCGCCTACGAGGGTGGGGCCAGCATCCGCACCCTGGTGGCGTCCACCGGCCGGTCGTACGGATCCATTCACAGCATGCTGCGCGAATCGGGCACCACCATGCGCAGCCGCGGCGGACCCAACCACCGCACCCGGTCGCGGTAGGCCGCGCTTCAGCCGCGCTTCGCGCCGAACGTGTACTCAGACCGAGATTTCGGCGGATTTTTCGGTCTGGGTGCACGCTCGGTGCGGTGATCGGCCAAACGTGTGGTAACCGGCCAAACTAGCGGTGCCGAACCGAATCCTCCACCAAATCCAGCACCGCGGACAGCCGCTGCGGCTCTTCACCCGACGCCAGCCGGGCCACCAACCCGTCGAGCACCAGGTCCAGGTAACACTGCAGCACGTCGCTGGGCACGTCGTCGCGTAACCGCCCGGCCTGCTTTTGCCGGCGCAGCCGCTCGGTCGTCGCGGCCGCCAATTCCGCGGACCGCTCCGCCCAGCCGCGGCTGAACGCCGGGTCGTTGCGCAGCTTTCGGGCGATCTCCAGCCGGGTGGCCAGCCAGTCGAACTGCTCGGGCGCGGCCAGCAGGTCCCGCATCACCTGGATCAGCCCCTCGCGGGACGCCACATCGGCCATCCGCTGCGCGTCCTCGCGGGCCAGCTCGAAGAACAGCGTGTCCTTGTCCCGGAAGTGGTGGAAGATCGCGCCGCGCGACAACCCGATCGTCTGCTCCAGTCGGCGCACCGTCGCCTTGTCGTAGCCGTGCACCGCAAAACAGCGGCGAGCACCGTCGAGGATTTGGCGGCGGCGGGCCGCCAAATGATCCTCGCTGACCCTGGGCACGGGTGGCCCCGTGCTAGCTGGACTTCAGCATGTTGCGCAGCACGTACTGCAAGATGCCGCCGTTGCGGTAGTAGTCGGCCTCCCCGGGGGTGTCGATGCGCACCACCGCGTCGAACTCGACCGGGTCCGCACCGTCTTTGCTGGCCTTGACGTGCACCGTCTTCGGCGTCTTGCCGTTGTTGAGGGCTTCGATGCCGGTGATGTCGAACACCTCGGTGCCGTCGAGCTTCAGCGACGCCGCCGACTCGCCCTCGGGGAACTGCAACGGGATCACACCCATGCCGATCAGGTTGGACCGGTGGATGCGCTCGAAGGACTCGGCGATCACCGCGCGCACCCCGAGCAGCCGGGTGCCCTTGGCCGCCCAGTCCCGCGACGAACCCGAGCCGTACTCCTTGCCGCCCAGCACCACCAGCGGGATGTCTTGTGCCGCATAGTTTTGCGCCGCGTCGTAGATGAACGCCTGCGGGCCGCCGTCCTGGGTGAAGTCCCGGGTGTAGCCGCCGGAGACGTCGTCGAGCAGCAGGTTACGCAGCCGGATGTTGGCGAAGGTGCCCCGGATCATCACCTCGTGGTTGCCGCGGCGCGACCCGAACGAGTTGTAATCCGCGCGCTGCACCCCGTGCTCGTCGAGGTACTGCGCCGCCGGGGTACCCGGCTTGATGCTGCCGGCCGGCGAAATGTGGTCGGTGGTCACCGAATCGCCCAGCAGTGCCAAGACCCGCGCCCCGGTGATGTCGCCCACCGGTTCGGGTTTGGCCGGCATCCCGTCGAAGTAGGGGGGTTTGCGCACATACGTCGAGTTCGCATCCCACTCGAAGGTGTCGCCGCTGGGGGTGGGCAGGTTGCGCCACCGCTCGTCGCCCTTGAACACGTCGGCGTAGTTCTTGGTGAACATCTCGGAGTTGATCGCCGAGGCGATGGTGTCCGAGACGTCCTTCTGCGACGGCCAGATGTCGCGCAGGAACACGTCATTGCCGTCCTTGTCTTGGCCCAGCGGTTCGGACTCGAAGTCGAAGTCCATCGTCCCGGCCAGCGCGTAGGCGATGACCAGCGGCGGCGACGCCAGGTAGTTCATCTTCACGTCCGGGTTGATGCGGCCCTCGAAGTTGCGGTTCCCCGACAGCACCGCGGTCACCGACAGGTCGTTGTCGTTGACGGCCTTGGAGATCTCCTCGGGCAGCGGACCGGAGTTGCCGATGCAGGTGGTGCAGCCGTAGCCCACCAGGTAGAAGCCGAGCTTCTCCAGGTACGGCCACAGGCCGGCCTTGTCGTAGTAGTCGTTGACCACCTGCGAGCCCGGGGCCATGGTGGTCTTCACCCACGGCTTGCTGGTCAGGCCCTTCTCGACGGCGTTGCGGGCCAGCAGTGCCGCGCCCAGCATCACCTCCGGGTTGGAGGTGTTGGTGCACGACGTGACCGCGGCGATCGCCACCGCACCGTGGTCGAGGACGAACTCGCCCCGCTCGGATTTGACCGGCGCCGGCTTGGACGGGCGGCCCTCGGCGCCGTTGGCCGCCGACGGCAGCACGGCGCGGTCGTCGGCGAACGACAGGGTGGCCGGGTCACTGGCCGGGAACGACTCCTCGACGGCCTCGTCGAGCTGGGTGTGCGGGGTCACGCCCTCTTCGTTGACGTAGTTGTGGATGTCCTTGCGGAACGCGGTCTTTGCGTCCGACAGCGCGATCCGGTCCTGCGGGCGCTTGGGTCCGGCGATCGACGGCACCACATCGGACAGGTCCAGTTCGAGGTACTCCGAGTAGGCCGGCTCGTGGCTGGGGTCGTGCCACATGCCCTGGCGCTTGGCGTAGGCCTCCACCAACGCCAGCTGCTGCTCGTCGCGCCCGGTGAACCGCAGGTAGTCGATGGTCTCCTCGTCGACCGGGAAAATTGCTGCGGTGGAACCGAATTCGGGGCTCATGTTGCCCAGCGTGGCGCGGTTGGCCAGCGGCACCTGGGCCACGCCCTTGCCGTAGAACTCGACGAACTTGCCCACCACGCCGTGCTTGCGCAGCATCTCGGTGACGGTGAGCACCACGTCGGTGGCGGTCACGCCGGGCTGGATCTCACCGGTCAGCTTGAAGCCGACCACCCGCGGGATCAGCATCGACACCGGCTGGCCGAGCATGGCGGCCTCGGCTTCGATACCGCCGACACCCCAGCCCAGCACGCCCAGGCCGTTGACCATGGTGGTGTGCGAGTCGGTGCCCACGCAGGTGTCCGGGTAGAGCACCCCGTCGCGGTTCATCACCACGTGCGCCAGGTACTCGATGTTGACCTGGTGCACGATGCCGGTGCCCGGCGGCACCACCTTGAAGTCGCGGAACGCGCCCTGGCCCCAGCGCAGGAACTGGTAGCGCTCACCGTTGCGCTGGTACTCGATTTCGACGTTGCGCTCGAAGGCGTCGGCGCGGCCGAACAGGTCGGCGATCACCGAGTGGTCGATCACCAGGTCGGCCGGCGCCAGCGGGTTCACCTTGCTCGGGTCCCCGCCCAGGTCGCCGATGGCCTCCCGCATGGTGGCCAGGTCGACGATGCAGGGCACACCGGTGAAGTCCTGCATGACCACCCGGGCCGGGGTGTACTGGATCTCGATGCTCGGGTCGGCGGACGGATCCCAGTTGGCGATGGCCTGGATGTGGTCCTTGGTGATGTTGCTGCCGTCCTCGTTGCGCAGCAGGTTCTCCGCCAGGACCTTCAGGCTGTAGGGCAGTTTCTCGGTCCCGGGGACGGCGTCGAGGCGGTAGATCTGATACGAGGTGTCCCCGACGTTGAGGGTGTCGCGGGCTCCGAACGAATTCACCGAATCTTTGCTGGTCACATCAACTCCCCGAGATTGAGTTCTCACCGTCGACAGGGCTGAGCCGACGGCCGGGAACACTCTAACAGTACGGCTGTCCTGCAATTCGGCGGTTCCCGATAGTGCGCCGATACTGCCCAGTCTTGCCCCGTTGAGCGCGGGTTGTCACCCAAGGCGCGGCATGCGACCGCGGGGACGGCGCGTCGGCGGTCGCGTTCAGCCGGAGCGGTCGTGTTCACCCCGGACGTTGAGTGTGTAATCGCGGCGTTGACTGTGCATCAGCGGCGCCGCCGAGCGCGTCGGGGCCGCCGTGGACGCACAGTCAACGCGCAGGGCCGCCGTGGACGCACAGTCAACGTGCGGGCGCCCTGGGGCGCCAGTCGACCGGCTCGACTCCGTCCCGCGGCTATTCTCACCCGGCCGCTGATACCGTTTCCGACCGTGACCATCCCGCACGCGCCGACGGAGATCCCCGACGTCATCTGCACGAGTGTCGGCCTCAACCCGGCGACGCCGCCCGACGAATGCATGGACCGGGTCAAACAAGACGTCGCCGACGACGCGGTGAGCGCGCCGGACCAGGTTCCGGCCCTGCGCAACGTGGTCCAAGAGGCCAGCCACGACGGCATCGACCTCAAGATCGTGGTGACCAACGCCAACCCGATCATCGACACGATGCTGCGCGATGTGGCCACCGTGGTGGGCGCCGAGTACCCGGACGCCACCGTGCTGGTCCTCAGCCCGTCCTATGTCGGCAGCTACAGCGGGCAGTTCGATCGCTCCAAGCTGGAGGCCGCCGAAGACCACGCCAAGAAGGGCAACCCGGTGGTCTCGGCGCAGAATTTCGTGGGGGAGTTGCACAAACCCGAGTTCCCGTGGACCGCATTCACCATCGCGATGCTGATCGGGGTCGTGGCGGTGGTGATCGGCACCCGGATGCTGCAACAGGTCAGCAAACGATCCGCCGCGGTCGCAGAGAGCCCGTCGCAGGGCGACTGAGCAGCCCGTCTTTCCCTCATCTAACGCGGCCGTCCTAGCGCGACGGCAAATTCGGTAGGTCACCATTCGGTCACAACCGTTTTACTTACACCAATGTGGTTTGTGACCAAAGTTCCCGCAGAGTCAATTGTGACGTACGGTTCAAGAGGTGCCTGTGTTGCGTATGTGCTTTCAGTGGCTGCTGAGGGCTGGCGCCGTCCGTCCGCGTTGAGCCATAGGAGACCCGAGTCGAATGAGACGCACCCGCCGCGGCTCTCCGCTCCCGCTGGTCGCCAGGATCGCCCGACCCGCCGTTCCGCTGGCCGTGACCGCGGCCATGCTGCTGTGCGCACCCGGTCTGGCCAGCGCCGATCCCGCCCCGGACAGCCTGGCCGCGCTGATCGCCGACGTGGCCCAGGCCAACCAGCGGCTGCAGGACCTGGGCGCACAGATTCAGACCGAAAAGGAAAGCGTCAACAAGGCGCTGGTGGACGTCCAGACCGCGCGCGAGGACGCCGAGGCCGCCCAGCGCAACGTGGACGCCAGCCAGCAGGCGGTCACCGACGCCAACGCCGCGATCGCCACGGCCCAGCGGCGGTTCGACAAATTCGCGGTGGCCACCTACGTGAACGGTCCGTCGGACGGCTACCTGACCGCCACCACCCCCGACGACATGATCGCCACCGCCAGCGCCGGCCAGACGCTGTCGGCCAGCTCCGAGCAGGCGATGACCAAGCTGCAGCGGGCCCGCACCGAACAGGTCAATAAGGAGTCCGAGGCGCGGCTGGCCAAACAAAAGGCCGACCAGGCCGTCGCCGACGCCCAGGCCAGCCAGGACGCGGCGGTGGCCAAGCTCACCGAGACCCAGCGCACGTTCGGCGACCAGCAACAGCAGATCAATCAGCTGGCCGCACAGCGCAACGAGGCCCAGGCCAAACTCGACGCCGCCCGCCAAGCCGCCGCCCCAGCCGGCGGTCCGGTACCGAC
>PPEA01000332.1 GCA_002967005.1 Mycobacterium talmoniae | reverse complement strand
GCCGAGCAGTTCGGCGTCCCCGCCCGGGCCGGCGAATGGGACCCGACGCTGCCGATGGTGCCCAGCGCGTTCGTCAGCGGCGACCCGATCGCCATCGTGAACACCCTGCTGGGGTACTCGGCGACGTCGGCGCAGGTGACCCAGCAGATGGGCCACAAGTTCATGCAGAGCATCGGTCTGGCACCGACCAGCAGCGGCTACACCAACGGCGCCATCCCCCGGGTGTACGGGCGGCAGGCCTCCGAGTACGTGATCCGGCGCGGTATGTCGCAGCTGGGCGTGCCGTATTCCTGGGGCGGCGGGAACGCCGCCGGGCCCAGCCGCGGCATCGGCTCCGGGTCCGGCACGGTGGGCTTCGACTGCTCCGGTCTGGTGCTGTACTCGTTCGCCGGGGTCGGCATCAAGCTGCCGCACTACTCGGGTTCGCAGTACGACATGGGCCGCAAGATTCCGTCCGCCCAGATGCGCCGCGGCGACGTCATCTTCTACGGCCCCGGCGGCAGCCAGCACGTGACGATCTACCTGGGCAACGGCCAGATGCTGGAGGCCCCGGACGTCGGATTGACCGTGCGGGTGGCGCCGGTCCGCACCAGCGGGATGACGCCCTACGTGGTCCGCTACATCGAGTACTGACGAAAGGACCCATGCGCGCGAACCGTTTTCGCCTCAGCAGAGTGGCCTGGCTGATCGTCGCGGTGATTCCGCTGATGATCGGGCTGGCCGGTCCGGCCGCGGCCGAGGGCGAGTGGGACCCGACGCTGCCGCAGATCATCAGCGCCGGCGCGCCCGGGGACCCGCTCGCCGTCGCGAACGCGTCCTTGCAGGCCACCGCGCAGGCCACCCAGACCACGATGGACCTGGGGCGCAAGTTCCTGGGCGGGCTCGGCATCAACGTCGGCCCCAACGACCCGGCCGCCGGCGTCAAACCCGGGCAGCGGGTGCGCGGCCGCGAGGCGATCGAGTACGTCATCCGGCGCGCCGGCTCCCAGATGGGGGTGCCCTATTCGTGGGGTGGGGGCTCGCTGACCGGCCCCAGCAAAGGCATCGACGACGGGGCCAACATCGTCGGCTTCGACTGTTCGGGGCTGATGCGCTACGCGTTCGCCGGTGTCGGGGTGCTCATCCCGCGGTTCTCCGGTGACCAGTACAACGCCGGCCGGCACATCCCGCGCGAGCAGGCCCGGCGCGGCGACCTGATCTTCTACGGGCCCGGCGGCAGCCAGCACGTCACGATGTACCTGGGCGGGGGCAAGATGCTGGAGGCGTCCAGCATCGCCGGCAAGGTCACCATCAGCCCGGTGCGCACACCCGGGATGACGCCGTATCTGACCCGGATCATCGAGTACTGATCGGGCGGTGCGGAGCAGGTCCGGGCGATTGGGGTGGGCCCGTGCGTCGACGGAATCCCAGAGGCCTGGAATAGTGAAACGAGGGCACGCAGCTGCCCCGCGGCCGCCGGCCGTGTAAGCAGTCGTGTCCCACGGAGCTTGTGGAGGGTTGTCGATGACGTCAGCAGATGGAGCGCCGGCGGGCGCAGCGGATTTTCCGGAGCGGAGGCGCCCGGTAACGGGCTGTCCGCCGACGTGCACGCGCTGGAGCGGGCCATCTTCGAGGTCAAACGGATCATCGTCGGCCAGGACCAGCTGGTGGAACGGATTCTGGTCGGGCTGCTGGCCCGAGGCCACGTGCTGCTCGAGGGTGTGCCCGGGGTGGCCAAGACCCTGGCGGTGGAGACCTTCGCCCGGGTGGTCGGCGGGACGTTCGCCCGCATCCAGTTCACCCCGGACCTGGTGCCCACCGACATCATCGGTACCCGCATCTACCGGCAGGGCAAAGAGGAGTTCGACACCGAGCTCGGCCCGGTGGTGGTCAACTTCCTGCTCGCCGACGAGATCAACCGCGCCCCGGCCAAGGTGCAGTCCGCGCTGCTGGAGGTCATGCAGGAGCGCAAGGTGTCCATCGGGGGCAAGACGTTCCCGCTGCCCAACCCGTTCCTGGTGATGGCGACCCAGAACCCGATCGAGCATGAGGGGGTCTACCCGCTGCCCGAGGCGCAGCGCGACCGCTTCCTGTTCAAGATCAACGTGGATTACCCGTCCTCGGAAGAGGAGCGCGAGATCATCTACCGGATGGGGGTCAAGCCGCCGGAGCCCAAGCAGATCCTGCAGACCGGCGACCTGCTGCGGCTGCAGGAACGGGCGGCGAACAACTTCGTGCACCACGCGCTGGTCGACTACGTGGTCCGCGTGGTGGAGGCCACCCGCCGCCCGGAGCAGTTCGGCATGCCCGACGTGAAGAACTGGGTCGGCTACGGCGCCTCGCCGCGCGCGTCGCTGGGCATCATCGCCTCCGCGCGGGCGCTGGCGCTGGTCCGCGGCCGCGACTACGTGATCCCGCAGGACGTCATCGAGGTCATCCCCGACGTGCTGCGCCACCGGCTGGTGCTGACCTACGACGCGCTGGCCGACGAGATCACCCCGGAGATCGTCATCAACCGGGTGCTGCAAACGGTGGCCCTGCCGCAGGTGAACGCCGTGCCGCAGCAACCGAGTTCGGCGCCGCCGGTGGCTCCGACGGCGGCGGCCAGCGCTCGGTGAGCGATCCGGGCACCCGGGCCCAGTCGGGGGCCGCGCATCCGCCGTCGATGCTGCGTGGCGATATCAACGACCCGAAGCTGGCGGCGGCGCTGCGCACCCTGGAACTGACCGTCCGACGCAAGCTCGACGGGGTGCTGCACGGCGACCACCTGGGCCTGATTCCGGGGCCGGGCTCCGAGCCCGGCGAGTCGCGGCTCTACCAGCCCGGCGACGACGTGCGCCGGATGGACTGGGCGGTCACCGCCCGCACCACCCACCCGCACGTGCGGCAGGAGATCGCCGACCGGGAGCTGGAAACCTGGCTGGTGGTCGACATGTCGGCCAGCCTGGATTTCGGCACCACCGGCTGCGAGAAACGGGACCTGGCGGTGGCGGCCGCGGCCGCGATCACCTACCTCAACAGCGGCGGCGGCAACCGGCTCGGCGCGCTGATCGCCAACGGGGAACGCATCGTCCGGGTGCCGGCGCGGTCGGGTCGCCAGCATGAGCAGACGCTGCTGCGCACCATCGCCACCATGCC
>PPEA01000331.1 GCA_002967005.1 Mycobacterium talmoniae | reverse complement strand
CCGCGCCGACGTGGCCCGCACGCTGCGCAGCTGCGGGGCGCCGCTGTTGTCGCTGAGCACCGGCCGCGACTGGATCGCCGACATCGTCCGGTTCGTCGAATCCCGTCGGCGCGGTGCCCTGGCGGGGCTCCAATGATCTCCACCCCGGGCGAGCAGACGCAAAAGCCCCCATTTCTTCGCCGAAATCGGGGCTTTTGCGTCTGCTCGCCGCACTGACCCGCACGAAGAGACAGGCCATTAATGACACTGCCGCTGCTCGGGCCAATGACACTGTCCGGTTTCGCCCACGCCTGGTTTTTCCTGTTCCTGTTCGTCGTCGTGGCCTTGGTCGCGCTGTATGTGGTGGTGCAGGCCGCGCGGCACAAGCGAATGCTGCGGTTCGCCAACATGGAGCTGCTGGAGAGCGTGGCGCCCAAACGGCCCAGCCAGTGGCGCCACCTGCCCGCGATTTTGCTGGTGTTGTCGTTGGTGCTGCTCACGGTGGCGATGGCCGGCCCGACGCACGACGTCCGGATCCCGCGTAACCGCGCGGTGGTGATGCTGGTGATCGACGTGTCGCAGTCCATGCGGGCCACCGACGTCGACCCCAGCCGGTTGGCCGCCGCGCAGGAGGCGGGTAAGCAGTTCGCCGACGAACTCACCCCCGGCATCAACCTGGGGTTGATCGCCTACGCCGGCACCGCGACGGTGCTGGTGTCCCCGACCACCAACCGGGAGGCCACCAAGGCCGCGATCGACAAGCTGCAGCTGGCCGACCGCACCGCCACCGGGGAGGGCATCTTCACCGCGCTGCAGGCCATCGCCACCGTCGGCGCGGTGATCGGCGGCGGCGACACCCCCGCCCCCCGGCGCGCATCGTGTTGGAGTCCGACGGCAAGGAGACCGTGCCGTCCAACCCGGACAACCCCAAGGGGGCGTTCACCGCGGCCCGGACCGCCAAGGACCAAGGTGTTCCGGTGTCGACGATTTCGTTCGGCACCCGGTACGGGTATGTGGAGATCAACGGCCAACGGCAGCCGGTGCCCGTCGACGACGATTCGCTGAAGAAGATCGCCGACCTGTCCGGCGGCAGCTTCTACACCGCGTCCAGCCTGGAGCAGCTCAAGGACGTCTACTCGACGCTGCAAGATCAGATCGGGTACGAGACGATCCGCGGCGACGCCTCCACCGGCTGGCTGCGGCTGGGCTCGCTGGTGCTGGCGCTGGCCGGGCTGGCGGCGCTGCTGATCAACCGACGGCTGCCGGAATAGCGCCTCGGCGCCCGGTACGCAGACTCGATTTCTGCGTTGCCACGCCGAGGCGATAAGTTGAGCAACGTGACTGACGTTGCTAACGAGAACTCCGAGGGTGGCAAACCGCCGTTCGTGTCCCGGTCGGTACTGGTCACGGGTGGTAACCGGGGGATCGGCCTGGCGATCGCGCGACGCCTCGCCGCCGACGGGCACAAGGTGGCGGTAACCCACCGCGGGTCCGGGGCGCCCGATGGTCTGTTCGGGGTCGAGTGCGATGTCACCGACAACGCCGCCGTCGACCGCGCCTTCAAAGAGGTCGAGGAACACCAGGGGCCGGTCGAGGTGTTGGTGTCCAACGCCGGCATCTCCAAGGATGCGTTCCTGATGCGGATGACCGAGGAACGCTTCGAGGAGGTCATCAACGCGAACCTCACCGGCGCATTCCGGGTCGCGCAGCGCGCCTCGCGCAGCATGCAGCGCAAGCGGTTCGGCCGGATCATCTTCATCGGTTCGGTCTCCGGCACCTGGGGGATCGGCAACCAGGCCAACTACGCGGCCGCCAAGGCCGGCCTGATCGGCATGGCCCGCTCGATCTCCCGGGAGCTGTCCAAGGCCGGTGTCACCGCGAACGTGGTCGCGCCCGGCTACATCGACACCGAGATGACCCGCGCCCTGGATGAGCGGATCCAGGCCGGCGCGCTGGACTTCATCCCGGCCAAGCGGGTCGGCACCGCCGAGGAGGTGGCCGGGGCGGTCAGCTTCCTGGCGTCCGAGGACGCCACCTACATCGCCGGCGCGGTGATCCCCGTCGACGGCGGCATGGGCATGGGCCACTAGGAGCAAAGGACTGACATGGCAGGCTTTCTGGAAGGTAAGCGGATCCTGGTCACCGGGATCATCACCGACTCTTCGATCGCGTTCCACATCGCCCGGGTCGCCCAGGAACAGGGCGCCCAGCTGGTGTGTACCGGGTTTGACCGGCTGCGGCTGATCGAGCGCATCCTCGACCGGCTGCCGGCCAAGCCGCCGCTGCTAGAACTCGATGTGCAAAACAACGAGCACCTGGACACCCTGGCCGCCCGGGTCACCGAGGTGATCGGGGAGGGCAACAAGCTCGACGGGGTGGTGCACTCGATCGGCTTCATGCCGCAAACCGGGATGGGTATCAACCCGTTCTTCGATGCGCCCTACGAGGACGTCGCCAAGGGCATCCACATCTCGGCGTACTCCTACGCCTCGCTGGCCAAGGCGGTGCTGCCCATCATGAACCACGGCGGGTCCATCGTGGGGATGGACTTCGACCCCACCCGCGCGATGCCGGCCTACAACTGGATGACCGTCGCCAAGAGCGCGCTGGAATCGGTGAACCGGTTCGTGGCCCGCGAGGTGGGTCCGCACGGCGTGCGGTCCAACCTGGTTGCGGCCGGGCCGATCCGGACGCTGGCGATGAGCGCCATCGTCGGCGGCGCGCTGGGTGAAGAGGCCGGCGAGCAGATGCGGCTGCTGGAGGAGGGCTGGGATCAGCGGGCCCCGGTCGGCTGGGACATGAAAGACCCCACCCCGGTGGCCAAGACGGTGTGCGCGGTGCTCTCCGACTGGTTGCCGTCCACCACCGGCACGGTCATCTACGCCGACGGCGGCGCCCACACGCAGCTGCTGTAGATGCAGTTCGACGCCGTCCTGCTCCTCTCGTTCGGCGGGCCCGAAGGGCCCGAGCAGGTGCGGCCGTTCCTGGAAAACGTCACCCGCGGACGCGGGGTGCCCCCGGAGCGACTCGACGCCGTCGCCGAGCATTACCTGCATTTCGGCGGCGTGTCGCCGATCAACGGCATCAACCGGGCCCTGATCGAGCAGCTGCGCGCCGAACTGGATCTGCCGGTGTACTTCGGCAACCGCAACTGGGAACCCTACGTCGAAGACGCGTTGCGGCCATGGCCGACAACGGTGTTCAGCGCGCGGCGGTATTCACCACCTCG
>PPEA01000330.1 GCA_002967005.1 Mycobacterium talmoniae | reverse complement strand
TGCTGCCGCTGGGCCCGCTCGCCGAGCACAACATCGGCAGCACCTTCGCGGCCAACCTGCTGGCCTCCGGGGGGATCGAGGCGATCGAACCCCGGCCCGCTGGACGCGGCCCGGGGTGGCCGCGGCGGTGTCGGCGGCCGGGTCGCCGACCGTCGCCCGTCGTGTGCGGCACCGACGGCCCGCTACGGCGCGGAGGCCGGTGAGGTGGTGGCCGCCGCCCGCGCCGCCGGCGTCGACCAGATCTATCTCGCCGGACCGGAAAAAGCGGTCGCCGACACCGAGCCCAAGCCCGACGCCTACCTGACCGCGAAAATCAATGCGGTGGAGGCGTTGTCGAATCTGCTCACCCGATTGGGGGCCTGAGGACGATGACCGTCAACGATGTCGCCGGCCAGCCGGCGCGCAAACCGCCACCGCGGTACCCAATTTCGCCGACGTCCCGCTGCGCACTGGCCGGGCACCCGAGCCGGCCACCGAGGCGGCCGTCGCCGATCACGTCGCCGCCGCCGCGTCCGCGCACGGCTACACCCCCGACCAACTGGACTGGCACACCCCCGAAGGCATTGTCGTCAAACCGGTGTACATCGCCGCCGACCGGGACGCGGTCGTCGCCGATGGCTATCCGTTGGACAGTTTTCCGGGGGAGTCGCCGTTCATCCGGGGGCCCTACCCGACGATGTACGTCAACCAGCCCTGGACCATCCGCCAGTACGCGGGGTTCTCCACCGCCGCCGAATCCAACGCGTTCTACCGGCGCAACCTGGCCGCCGGGCAGAAGGGTCTGTCGGTGGCGTTCGATTTGGCCACCCACCGCGGCTACGACTCCGATCACCCCCGGGTGCAGGGCGACGTCGGAATGGCCGGGGTGGCCATCGACTCCATCCTGGACATGCGGCAGCTCTTCGACGGGATCGACCTGAGCGCGGTCAGCGTGTCGATGACGATGAACGGCGCGGTGCTGCCGATCCTGGCGTTGTATGTGGTGGCCGCCGAGGAGCAGGGGGTGCCGCCGGAGAAGCTGGCCGGCACCATCCAGAACGACATCCTCAAAGAGTTCATGGTGCGCAACACCTACATCTATCCGCCCAAGCCGTCGATGCGGATCATCTCCGACATCTTCGCCTACACCAGCGCCAAGATGCCGAAGTTCAACTCGATCTCGATCTCCGGCTACCACATCCAGGAAGCCGGCGCCACCGCGGATTTGGAGCTGGCCTACACGCTGGCCGACGGGGTGGACTACATCAAGGCGGGCCTGGACGCCGGCCTGGACATCGACAAGTTCGCCCCGCGGTTGTCGTTCTTCTGGGGCATCGGGATGAACTTCTTCATGGAGGTCGCCAAGCTGCGCGCCGGCCGGCTGCTGTGGAGCGAGCTGGTCGCCCAGTTCAACCCCAAAAGCGCGAAATCGCTGTCGCTGCGCACCCATTCGCAGACCTCGGGCTGGTCGTTGACCGCCCAGGACGTCTACAACAACGTGGCCCGCACCTGCATCGAGGCGATGGCCGCCACCCAGGGCCACACCCAGTCGCTGCACACCAACGCCCTGGATGAGGCGCTGGCGCTGCCCACCGACTTCTCCGCGCGCATCGCCCGCAACACCCAGCTGCTGCTGCAGCAGGAGTCGGGCACCACCCGGCCGATCGATCCCTGGGGGGGTTCGTACTACGTGGAGTGGCTGACCCACCAGTTGGCGCAGCGGGCCCGGGCGCACATCGCCGAGGTCACCGAGCACGGCGGGATGGCGCAGGCCATCAACGACGGCATCCCCAAGCTGCGCATCGAGGAGGCCGCCGCCCGCACCCAGGCCCGCATCGACTCCGGGCGCCAACCGCTGATCGGGGTCAACAAGTATCAGGTCGACGAGGACCACGAGGTCGAGGTGCTCAAGGTCGAGAACAGCCGGGTGCGCGCCGAGCAGCTGGCCAAACTCGAGCAGCTGCGCGCCGAGCGGGATCAGGCGCCTGCGAGGCCGCGTTGGCCGAGCTGACCCGCGCGGCCGCGGCCACCGGCCCGGCCGGGGACGACGGATTGGGCAATAACTTGATGGCGCTGGCCATCAACGCGGCCCGGGCCAAGGCCACCCTGGGGGAGATCTCCGACGCGTTGGAGAAGGTTTACGGTCGTCATCAGGCGGAGATCCGTACCATCGCCGGGGTCTACCGCGACGAAGTCGGGAAGGGCAGCAACATCGCCAGCGCCACCGAATTGGTCGAGAAGTTCGCCGAAGCCGACGGCCGCCGACCCCGCATCCTGGTCGCCAAGATGGGCCAGGACGGGCACGACCGCGGCCAGAAGGTGATCGCGACCGCGTTCGCCGACATCGGATTCGACGTCGACGTGGGCTCGCTGTTCTCCACCCCGGACGAGGTGGCCCGCCAGGCCGCCGACAACGACGTGCACGTGGTCGGGGTGTCCTCGCTGGCGGCCGGACACCTGACCCTGGTACCGGCGCTGCGCGACGCGTTGGCCGAGGTGGGCCGGCCCGACATCATGATCGTGGTGGGTGGGGTGATCCCGCCCGGTGACTTCGACGAGCTGTACGCCGCCGGCGCGACCGCGATCTTCCCGCCCGGCACGGTCATCGCCGACGCCGCGATCGGATTGCTGGAGAAGCTCGCCGATCGCCTCGGCTACCACCTGCAGTAGATGACCGCGAAGGACAACACCGTCGAAGAGTTGGCGGCGGCGGTGCGCAGCGGGGACCGTTCGGCGCTGCCGCGCGCCATCACGCTGGTCGAGTCCACCCGCGCCGACCATCGCGAGCAGGCCCAGCAGCTGCTGTTGGAGCTGATGCCGCAGGCCGGCAACGCCCACCACGTGGGTATCACCGGGGTGCCCGGGGTGGGCAAGTCGACCACCATCGAGGCGCTCGGCATGTATCTGATCGAGCAGGGGCACCGGGTCGCGGTGCTGGCGGTGGATCCCTCCTCGAGCCGCACCGGCGGCTCGATCCTGGGCGATAAGACCCGAATGCCGCGCCTGGCCGTCCATCCGGACGCCTACATCCGCCCGTCGCCGACCTCGGGCACCCTGGGCGGGGTGGCCAAGGCCACCCGGGAAACCATCGTGTTGCTGGAGGCCGCCGGCTTCGACGTGATCCTGGTGGAGACGGTCGGCGTCGGGCAATCCGAGGTGACGGTGGCCCAAATGGTGGACACCTTCGTCTTTTTGACGCTGGCCCGCACCGGCGACCAGTTGCAGGGCATCAAAAAGGGTGTCCTGGAACTGGCCGACGTCGTCGTGGTGAACAAGGCCGACGGGGCGCACCTGGCCGAGGCCCGGTCGGCGGCCCGGGAACTCGCCGGCGCGATCCGGCTGATCTATCCGCGCGAAACCCTGTGGCGGCCACCGGTTCTGACCATGAGCGCGCTCGAAGGAACCGGGCTGCCGGAGATGTGGGACACCGTCGAACGGCATCGTCGGGTGCTGACCGAGGCCGGCGAATTCGAGGCGCGCCGCCGGGCCCAGCAAGTCGACTGGACCTGGCAGATGGTCCGCGACACCGTGCTGGACCGGGTGCTGTCCCATCCCGCGGTGCGCCAGATCCGCGCCGAGCTGGAACGGCAGGTTCGGGACGGGGAGCTGACGCCGGCACTGGCCGCTCAGCAAATCCTCAACGTCGCATCAGGCTAACAGTTAGGTAACGTCAGTTTTGTTTGCGAACCCGGCAGGTAGATTCGAAATCATGAGGCAACGACGCCTTGCAGAGCGCCACCTGGACCTGCCCCGCGGCGTACGCGGTGCGGCGGATCCCCACTTCGCCTGCGCGGTGCGCAGCTTCGCCGCCCTGTTCCCCGGGCGCCGCTTCGGCGGTGGGGCACTGGCCGTATATCTGGACGGTGAGCCCGTCGTCGATGTGTGGACGGGCTGGTCGGACCGCCGCGGCGAGGTCCCATGGTCGGCCGACACCGGCACCATGGTCTTCTCGGCGACCAAGGGCGTGGCCGCCACGGTCATCCACCGACTGGTCGACCGGGGGCTGATCGACTACGACGCGCCGGTCGCGCACTACTGGCCCGAGTTCGGTGTCCACGGCAAAGACACCCTCACCGTGCGCGAGATGCTGCGGCATCGGGCCGGGCTGTCCGAACTGCACGGCGTCAGCAAGGCGGACCTGCTGGACCACGTGGCGATGGAGCAGCGGCTCGCGGCGGCCCCACCCGGGCGGCTGCTGGGCAAACCCGCCTATCACGCGTTGACCTTCGGGTGGCTGCTGTCGGGGCTGGCGCGCGCCGTCACCGGGCTGGGCATGCGGGAGCTGATCCGCGACGAGGTCGCGGCCCCGTTGGGCACCGACGGCCGGCAGTTGCGGCTGCAGCTCGATGAGCTGCTGGGCGGCAACGACACCGACCGGGAGCTGATCGTGCGGGACTACCACGCCAACCCGGCGCCGCTGTCCAAGGCTCAGGTGGCCGCCACCCTCGACGAGCTGGACGCGCTGTCGGACAGCGAGCTGCTCGATTTCACCGCGCTGGCCACGGTGTTCGGGTATCCGGCGACCGCGGAGGCGCAAGATTCGGGGGTCAGCGCGCGCGGCTACCGGGCGATGGCCGGGATCCCGCGGCTGCAGTTCGCCCACGCCGACCTGCTGGTCCGGGCGTCGCA
>PPEA01000033.1 GCA_002967005.1 Mycobacterium talmoniae | reverse complement strand
CGCCGGCAGGTCGCGGGCGCGCCGCGGCACGTGGGTGTCCGCGGTCAACAGCAGCCGCACCGCGGTCACGGCTTTGGCAGCAGGGCGGCCATCTTCGGCATGATCGCCTGCAATGCCTTGAAGGGTCGCAGCATCACCTTGACCGCGACGATTTTGCCGTCGTCATCCCAATGCACCATGTCGATCCCGTTGACGTAGATGCCGTCGACGGTCGCGGTGAACTCCAGCACCGCCGACCGGTCGGTGTACCACTGCCCGACATAACGGAAATCGGTGTCCGCAAAGACCTTTCCGGCCGCCGCCAGATAGGCGAGCACGGTCTCCCGGCCCCGTTGCGGGGTGAACACCGCCGGCGAGTAGAACACCGGGTCCTCGGCCAACAACTCGGCCACGTGGTCCATCCGGCCGGATTCGACGAGCTCGATCCAGCGCTGCATCACCGGTGGGGTCATCGCTTCACGGTAGGTTCTCAGGGGTGGACCCGGAAGCTATCGCAGCATGGATGTCGACGCAGGGGCTGGGCGAAGGCCCGCTGGACGACGTCACCGAACTGTCCGGCGGCACCCAGAACATCATGCTGCGCTTCACCCGATCGGGCCGGTCCTATGTGCTGCGGCGCGGGCCGCGGCACCTGCGGCCCCGCTCCAACACGGTGATCCTGCGGGAGACGCAGGTGTTGGCCGCCCTCGCCGGCACCGAGGTGCCGCATCCGCGGCTCATCGCCCGCTGCGAGGACCCGACGGTGCTCGGCGACGCGGTGTTCTACCTGATGGAGCCGGTCGACGGGTTCAACGCCGGCCAGGGGCTGCCGCCGCTGCACGCCGGCGATCCGACCGTGCGCTATCAGATGGGGCTGTCGATGGCCGACGCGCTGGCCAAACTCGGCGCCGTCGACCACGTCGCGGTCGGGCTCGGTGATTTCGGAAAACCGGACGGCTTCCTGGAACGCCAAGTGCCGCGCTGGCTTTCGGAGCTGGAATCCTATTCCGAGCTCGACAACTATCCCGGCCCCGACATCCCGGGCGTGGCGGAGGTCGCCGCCTGGCTGCAGCGCGGCCAACCGGCGTCGTGGACGCCGGGCATCATGCACGGCGACTACCACGCCGCCAACGTGATGTTCTCCCGGACCGGGCCCGAGGTGGTGGCCATCGTCGATTGGGAGATGTGCACGATCGGCGACCCGCTGCTGGATCTGGGTTGGTTGCTGGCCACCTGGCGCGGGCGGGACGGGTCCAGCGTGCTCGAGCACCCCTTCCTGGAAAGCGACGGGGTGGCCGGCCCGGACGACCTGATCGAGCGTTACGCCGCCAACACCCGCCGCGACCTCAGCCACATCACCTGGTACACGGTGTTGGCCTGCTTCAAGCTCGGCATCGTGTTGGAGGGCACCTGGGCGCGCGCCTGCGCGGGCAAAGCCCCCAAGGAGGTCGGTGAGCACCTGCACCGGGCCACCCTGCGGCTGTTCGAGCGGGCGCACCTCCTGATGGAGGGCCGGCAATGACCCCGTCGGGTTCGCCGAGATCGACGTTTCCGGGATGCGTTCTCGAACTTTGGCCCGCAAACGTCGATCTCGGCGAGAACAGCAGGAGGTCTGCCCATGACTGACCGCGTTGACTCACTCGTCGACGCCGACACTCCGCGTCTGACCGAGGTGTTCAAGGACATTCACCGCAACCCCGAATTGGGGTTCACCGAGGTCCGCACCGCCCGCATCGCCGCGCAGGCGTTGACCGACCTGGGGTTCACCGTGACCACCGGCATCGGCGGCACCGGTGTGGCCGCGATCCTGGAGAACGGTCCCGGCGCCACCGTGATGTACCGCGCGGACATGGACGCGCTGGCGGTGGCGGAGGCCACCGGCCTGGACTACGCCAGCACCAAGCGCGTCACCCGCGATGACGGCACCGAAACGCCGACCGCGCACGTGTGCGGCCACGACGCCCACACCACCTGGATGCTGGGGATGGCCAAGGTGCTGGCGCAGACGACCGACGCCTGGTCGGGCACCGCGGTGCTGATCGGCCAGCCCGCCGAGGAGCTGATCGCCGGCGCGCGGGCCATGGTCGACGACGGGCTCTATGACTTCATCCCCAAACCCGACCACTTCCTGGCCATGCACACCGCCCCGGTGCCGGTGGGCATGCTGGCCGCCGTCGGCGGGGAACGGATGGCCGGCACCGATCAGCTCGACATCGTGTTCCGCGGGGTCGGCGGCCACGGGTCGATGCCGCACCTGGCCAAGGACCCGGTGCTGATGGCCGCGCTGGCCGTCGTCGAGTTCCAAAGCATCGTCAGCCGCACCATCGCCCCGAACGACACCGCGGTGCTCACCGTCGGAGCGATCCAGGCCGGTGCCAGCTACAACGTCATCCCCGATCGGGCGCTGCTGAAGGTCAACCTGCGCTGGTTCCAGCCGCATGTCCGCGAGCAGTTGCTGACCGGGATCAAGACCATCAGCGAGGGCATCGCCCGCAGCTACGGCATGCCCGAGGACCGGTTGCCGGTGATCACCATGCGCGGCGGGTCCACTCCCCTGGTCAACGACGCGGGGCTCACCGATCGGGTGGCGGCGGCGCTGGGTGGGGTGCTCGGCACGGACAACGTCGTGACCCAGCTGCCGCCGCTGGGCGGCAGCGAGGACTGCCACCTGCTCAAGGGCCCGCACACCGATGTGCCGTTGGCGTACTTGTTTGTCGGGGTCGCCGACCCGGAGGTCTACGCCCAGGCCGCCGCGGCCGGGAAACTGTTTCCGTATGCGCCGCACAGCCCGGACTACGTGGTGGATCTCGCGGCGATTCCGTTCGGGACGAAGGTCGCCAGCCACGCCATGCTGGAGTTGCTCGGCGCCGCGGGCTGACCCCCCGCTGAGGCCCCGGCACTGCCCCGCCGGCGCCGCGGGCTGACCCCGCCGAGCAGACGCAGATTCGCACAAATCTCGGCCGGATCGTGCGAATCTGCGTCTGCTCGCGGCCCAGAAGCGACCGCGCGACGGGCAGGAGTTAACGCCGTGACGGCTGGGGTAACTGTCAAACGATTGCCTGTGCAAAGGTGAAGTGACAGCGGCAGATACGCGTCTACACTCAAGCCCAACCCGATTCGGGTATTGCAAAAATCAAAGGAGAATGCTATGCCGCCACGGGTACCCCCGGAGCTGCTGGCGGAGGCGCAGCAGACGCTAACCAACATCATGACCGAGGCGCAGGCCGTTGCCATGAACACGCTCAACAGCCACGAGGATGTCGTTGCCGCCGGATCCTTTTCCGGTGACGCCGCCGTTAAATCGCAGCTGACGGCGGAACGGATCAACCAGGGTCTTCGGGACGTGATCAACGGCGGTCAACAGATGGCCCACGCGATGGGCGTGACGTTGAGTTTCTGGGACCAGCAAGTGATCGATGCGGGGCACTCGTTCGAGAACGTGCTCGGCAGCATCGCGACTTAACCACCGCGACAATTCTTTTGTGAGGAGCGACGACCATGGGTGCTGCGGACATCACCTACAACTATGGTCATATCGGTGCTGTGTCCGTCGGTTTCGCCGGGAACTCAGCGCAGCTGCTCGACCACCACGACCAGATCGTGAGCCTGATCAACCGGCTGGAGCCGTTCACCGGCGAAGGCGCTAACGCGTTGCGCGACGGCGCCACGCTGATGCTGAAGGGATTGGCGGAGCTCGGCGACGCCGTCGGCTTACACAGCAAGGCCCTGGATTACGCCGTCGACTCGGCGCAAGCCACCGACCTGATGAGCGCCCACAGCTTCAACGGCATCTTCGGCTAGCAACGCCGCCCGCGCCGACCTGAGGCGCACCCCTACCCCCCGCGGGGGCATTGCGGGACAACGTGCTGACGACCGCCGTCGACGGCCTGTGGGCACTGCAGGTGCTCTCCGGCATTGAGGCGCTGGCCCCCGAGCTGGCGCTGCGTCCCATCCTGCCCAGCGTGGAAACCAAACCGCTCGCGCTGGCGCATCCGGTCTGCGCCGCGTTGCGCAGCGCCGGCGTGATCGACGATGCCGGCGTGGTGGATCCCACCGTGGTGGAGTGGCTGACCGTGGTCGCCCGCCGCGATATCGCCCTGCTCATCCAGCTGCGCCTGCCGGGCGACGATCCACCGGCGCGGGTGTTGCTGGCCCGGTTCGCCCGCTGGTGGGTGGTGATGGAACGGTCCGAGGACCTGGTCCGCATCGGCGGGGCGGGCACCGCCGGCGCCGAAGACGCCGCCGACACCGTGGTCGCCACCCAGCTCCAGCGGTTGTGCGGCAGGCTGGCGCCGGCGCCGCTGCGGCCGGTCACCGTTGACGCGGATGCGTTGGCGGCCAACGTGACTAGCCGCGACACCCTGCGGGCGTTCCTGACCGCCCAGCGCCTCGACGGCGACCAGTTGCAGCTGCTGATGCTGGCCACCGACCCGCAGCGGTCCGCGCAGGCCGCGATCGTGGCGATTCAATCCGGGCTGGAAACCGGCCGGCCCACCCGCGCCCAGGTGGAACCCAGCGTGGTCACCATCATGGACACCCCGGCCGGGCGGGTGGTCGCCGAACATGTCCGGTCGGCCGGCAAGAACTGGATGATCTTCGCACCGGGCACGTCGCGTCACATCGGGGGCGCGGTCAACCAGCTGCTGCGCCGGCTGCCCGCGAACGACAAATGGTTTTCCTACCGAAAAGTTGTGTAAGCAAAGGGCTTGGTCCACATGAGTTTGAAGGTGAGTAACCCCATGGTGGCAGATCTACACAAGAAAGCGACGGACCGATCCCGGCCGGCTCCGCGGGTGGGCCACGACTCGGTGTCCGACACGCTACGCATCTCGGATTTGGTGGCGCCCCGCAAAATTCCGCCCGGTTCGGGGTGGCGGCGATTCGCGTATCTCACCACGTTTCACGGCGTGAATTTCGGGGAGTCACCCGCCGAACGGCATTACCGCGAATTGCAGGAGCGCATCCGCCGCCACATCCGCAAGCAGTTCGTCATCGCGGTGATCTCCGGTAAGGGCGGCGTCGGCAAGACGACGTTGACGGCGTGTATCGGCGCGGTGTTTCGGGAATGCCGCCCGGAGAACGTGGTGGCCGTCGACGCCGCGCCGGGCTTCGGCACACTGGCCGGCCGCATCGACGAGACCCCGCCCGGCGACTATGCGGCGGTGCTCAACGACACCGACGTCCAGGGCTACGCCGACATCCGAGAACACCTGGGGCAGAACGGTATCGGACTTGATGTGTTGGCCGGCAACCGGGCCTCGGATCAACCCCGCCCGCTGGTGCCGTCGATGTTCAGCGGGGTGCTGTCCCGGCTGCGCCGCACCCACACCATCATCGTCGTCGATACCTCCGACGATCTGGAGCACCCGGTGATGAAGGCGGTGTTCGATGCGTGCGACACCCTGGTGTTCGTGTCCGGGCTGACCGCCGACACCTCGCTGCCGGTGACCCGCTCGATCGATTTGCTGCGGTCGATGGGGCATCACGAATTGGTGTCCCGCAGCATGGTGATCCTGAACGACAGCCGCAACAAATACGATCCCGACGCGCGGGATTACCTGACCGAACGCTTCGCCCAATCCGGCGCCACCGTGGAATTCATGCCCTACGATCCGCATCTGGCCAAGGGCGGGATCATCGACACCCAGCATGAACTACGGCGGAAAAGCCGGCTGCGGCTATTCGAAATCACCGCCGCCGTCGCGGACAAGTACATCCCGGATGCCGAACGGCCGAGATGACGAAAGTCGCGTTTCCGGCGCGCTGCGCGGTCGCGGTGGTGTGCGGGCCGCACCTGGTCTCGCAGGTGTACCCGGCGTCGGTGCCGGTCGAGACGTTCATCGACAACATCGTCGAGTTGCTCAACGACGAGCTGACCCGGCGCGGGTTGGGTGGGCTGGATTCCGATATCGGCTACGAACTGCACAAGGCCAACGGGGTCCGACTCGACGTCACCAAGACCCTCGACGATCTGGGCGTCGAAGACGGCGACACCCTGGTGCTGGCGCCCGCCGTCGACGGGGAATCGTTCGAACCCCAATACGAGTCGCTGTCCACCGGGCTGGCCCGGATCGGCAAGCGGCTGAGTGAACCCGTCACCGCCGAGACCGCCGCCCACACCGCGGTGGCGATCCTCGCGATGGCCGCCGCGGCGCTGCTGGGATTGGCGCTGCGCCACCGCGCCGCCGCCGACACCCCGCTGGCCAGCATCGTCACCGGCGCGGTCGGCCGGGCGACGCTCGGGGCGGCCGCCGCGGTGTGGCGCTGGTGGCCGCAC
>PPEA01000329.1 GCA_002967005.1 Mycobacterium talmoniae | reverse complement strand
CGAACAGGGCGTCGGGGCGGGCCGATTCGACGGCCCGATACGCCGCGATCCAGCGCGCCGTGTCGGAAACGTTGGCGATCAGGGGTTCGGCCCCCGCGGTGGGTCGCGTCATACGACTCACCCTACGATAGTGAGTCGCGTGACACAACTCAGCTGCTTATGATGGTGGGACCATGTTAGACCGCGACTACCCCGACCAGGTCTGCTCCATCGCCCGCGCCCTGGAGGTGATCGGGCAGCGCTGGTCGCTGCTGGTGATCCGGGACGTCTTCCTGGGCCGGCATCGCTTCGATGAGCTGTGCGCCAGCACCGGCATCACCCGCAGCGTGCTGACCGCCCGCCTCGCCCACCTGGTCGCCGAGGGGGTGCTGCACCGGCGGCCCTATCAGAGCCGGCCGCAGCGGTTCGAGTACCACCTCACCGACAAGGGCCGCGCGCTGCTGCCGGTGCTCGCCCACCTCATGGCGTGGGGCGACCGGTACTACGCCGACCCCGACGGGCCGCCGCTGCGACTCGAACACCGCGGCTGTGGGGGACATCTGCAGGACCGGCTGCGCTGTGACCGCTGCGACGACACCCTGACCCCCGCCGACATCCGGCCCCGCCCGGCCTGACCCCCTTATCGATTTGCACCGGCCCGTAGAATCGACCCAACGGCGTCGATCCGGCCATCACCGGGGAGCCTTCGGAAGAACAGCTCAGGCCCAGTAGAACCGAACGGGTAGGCCCGTCACAGCCGTCATCGAGCGGTCGCGCGCACGCGCGGCAAGCGGGGTGGTACCGCGGCGCTCGCGCAGCAGCGCGTCGTCGTCCCCGGCCAGGCAGTTGGCGCATGGAGACGACGGTTGACCGAGCACACTTATCCGAAACTGGGTGCCCCAGACTTCCCGGCATCAGAAGCCGAGGTCCTCGACTACTGGGCGGCCGACGACACCTTCCGCGCCAGCATCGCCCGCCGCGACGGCGCGCCAGAATACGTGTTCTACGACGGGCCGCCGTTCGCCAACGGGCTGCCGCACTACGGTCACCTGCTGACCGGCTACGTCAAGGACATCGTGCCGCGGTACCGCACCATGCGCGGCTACAAGGTGGAGCGCCGGTTCGGCTGGGACACCCACGGCCTGCCGGCCGAACTTGAGGTGGAGCGCCAGCTCGGCATCACCGACAAATCCCAGATCGACGCCATGGGCATCGCCGCCTTCAACGAGGCCTGCCGCGAATCGGTGCTGCGCTACACCGACGAATGGCAGGCCTACGTCACCCGGCAGGCCCGTTGGGTGGACTTCGCCAACGACTACAAAACGCTCGACCTGTCCTACATGGAGTCGGTGCTGTGGGCGTTCAAGCAGCTGTGGGACAAGGGCCTGGCCTACGAGGGCTACCGGGTGCTGCCGTACTGCTGGCGCGACGAAACCCCGCTGTCCAACCACGAGCTGCGGATGGACGACGACATCTACCAAAGCCGTCAGGACCCGGCGCTGACCGTCGGATTCCAGGTGACCGACGGGGACCTGGCCGGCGCGCACCTGCTGGTGTGGACCACCACCCCGTGGACGCTGCCGTCGAACATGGCGGTGGCGGTCAACCCAGACGTGACCTATGTGCAGGTGGCGGCGGGGGAGCGGCGCTACGTGCTGGCCGAGGCGCGGCTGGCCGCCTACGCCCGCGAACTCGGCGAGGAGCCGCAGGTGCTGGGCAGCTACTCCGGCGACGACCTTTTGGGCCTGCGGTATCTGCCGCCGTTCCCGTATTTTATGGACTCCACCAACGCCTTTCGGGTGTTACCCGGCGAGTTCGTCACCACCGAGGACGGCACCGGGATCGTGCACCTGGCCCCGGCCTACGGCGAGGACGACAAGGAAACCGGCGACCGGGCCGGGATCGTGCCGGTCACCCCCGTCGACGCCAAGGGCCGCTTCGACGACAGTGTCCCCGACTACGCCGGCCAGCACGTCTTCGACGCCAACAAGGCGATCATCGCCGACCTGAAAAACGGCACCGGCCCGGCGGCGCCCAACGGTGCGGTGCTGCTGCGCCACGAAACCTACGAGCACCCCTACCCGCACTGCTGGCGGTGCCGCAACCCGCTGATCTACCGCGCGGTGTCGTCGTGGTTCGTCGCCGTGACCGAGTTCCGGGACCGCATGGTCGAGCTCAACGAGCAGATCACCTGGTATCCCGAGCACGTCAAGGACGGCATCTTCGGGAACTGGCTGCGCGGCGCCCGCGACTGGTCGATCTCCCGAAACCGCTACTGGGGCACCCCGATTCCGGTGTGGAAATCCGACGATCCGACCTATCCACGAATTGATGTCTACGGCAGCCTCGACGAGCTGGAACGCGATTTCGGGGTGCGGCCGGACAACCTGCACCGGCCCTACATCGACGAGCTGACCCGGCCCAACCCCGACGACCCGACCGGTCGCTCGGTGATGCGGCGCATCCCCGACGTGCTCGACGTGTGGTTCGACTCCGGCTCGATGCCCTATGCCCAGGTGCACTACCCGTTCGAAAACCAGAAGTGGTTCGACGGGGTCAGCGGCGACGGCGGCGAGGTCGGCGCCGAGGCGCACTACCCGGGGGATTTCATCGTCGAGTACATCGGGCAGACCCGCGGCTGGTTCTACATGATGCATGTGCTGGCCACCGCGCTGTTCGACCGGCCGGCGTTCAAAACCTGTGTGGCACACGGCATCGTGTTGGGCAGCGACGGGCAGAAGATGAGCAAGTCGCTGCGCAACTACCCCGACGTCACCGAGGTGTTCGACCGGGACGGCTCCGACGCCATGCGGTGGTTTTTGATGGCGTCGCCGATCCTGCGCGGCGGCAACCTGATCGTCACCGAACCCGGTATCCGGGAGGGGGTGCGCCAGGTGATGCTGCCGTTGACCAACGCCTACAGCTTCCTGGCGCTGTACGCCCCGAAAGCCGGGACCTGGCGCACCGACTCGTCGCACGTGCTGGATCGCTACATCCTGGCCAAGCTGGCCTCGCTGCGCGACGGCCTGACCGCCGCGCTGGACGTCTGCGACATCTCCGGCGCCTGCGAACAGTTGCGTCAGTTCACCGAGGCGCTGACCAACTGGTATGTGCGGCGGTCCCGCCAACGGTTCTGGGACGAGGACGCCGACGCGATCGACACCCTGCACACCGTGCTGGAGATCACCGCGCGGCTGGCCGCGCCGCTGCTGCCGCTGACCACCGAGGTGATCTGGCGCGGTGTCACCGGCGAGCGCTCGGTGCACCTGACCGACTGGCCCGAGGCCGGCGCCGCACCGGCGGACCCGGAGCTGGTGGCGGCGATGGACCAGGTCCGCGAGGTGTGCTCGGTCGGGTCGTCGCTGCGCAAGGCGCACCGGCTTCGGGTGCGGCTGCCGCTGCCGAAACTGACGGTGGCGGTGGAGAATCCGCAGCTGCTGGCGCCGTTCACCGATCTGATCGCCGACGAGCTCAACGTCAAGGCCGTCGAGCTCACCGACGACATCGCCCGCTACGGGCGTTTCGAGCTGGCGGTCAACGCCAAGGTGGCCGGGCCGCGGCTGGGCAAGGACGTGCAGGCCGCGATCAAGGCGGTCAAGGCGGGGCAGGGCGTCCTCAATCCGGACGGCACCCTGACCGCCGGACCGGCGGTGCTGCAGGACGGCGAATACACCTCGAAACTGGTGGCCGCCGACCCGGAGTTCACCGCCGCGCTGCCCGACGGGGCCGGTCTGGTGGTGCTCGACGCCGCGGTCACCCCCGAACTGGAAGCCGAGGGCTGGGCCAAGGACCGCATCCGGGAACTGCAGGAGCTGCGCAAGTCGACCGGCCTGGAGGTGTCGGACCGGATCAGCGTGGTGATGGCGGTGCCGGCGGAGCGCTTGGCATGGGCGCGCGCGCATCAGGAGCTGATCGCCCGCGAAATCCTGGCCACCGGTTTCGAATTCGGCGAGCCGGGGCCGGCCGCCGCCAAAATCGGTGACGGGGTGACCGTCTCGATCGCCAAGGCTTAGGCCAAGGCCTAGGCGCGAGCGTGCACAAATGTACGCTCTCAGGCCGTAAACCCTGACAGTTTGTGCACGCTCGCGACCGAAATATCAGGCCTTGACCGCGCGCCAGCGCTGTCGGCCGTCCTTGACCTCGACGTGCACATCGCTGAACCCGGCCTCGCGCAACCGGTCCGGCAGCGTGTCGGGCGGCACCGGGTTGTAGGTGTCGCGGATGTGCAACAGCCGAAACGACATCGAATGCACGCCGTCGCTGCCGGCGAACACGCCGCCCGGTGCCAGCACCCGGTACGCCTCGGCGAACAACCGGTCCTGCAGCGGCGGCGTCGGCACGTGATGCAGCATCGTGAAGCACACCACCGAGCTGAAGTCCTCGGCGGGCAGCCCGGTGTCGGTGCCGTCCCCGGTGATGATCCGCGCGCGGCCGCCGTATTTGCCCTGCAGCCGCGCGGCCATCGGTGGGTCGATCTCGACGGCGGTCAGCCGCGGCGTCTGCTCCACCAGGCAGCGCATGTTGGCGCCGTATCCGGGCCCGATCTCCAAGGTGTTCTCGCCGAGCTCCACCTCGGCCAGCGCCCAGGGCAGCAGCTTCTGCTCGACGCTGCGCGCCCAGTAGTTGGAGCTACAACACAGTCGGTGCACCAGATTCATCGCCATGCGGCGAACGCTAGCCCACCCAAGCCGACGGCGGAAAGCGATTTTCGGTGCGACACCGCGGCGCCGCCGGGCCTTTAGCATCAGCAGTTGTGCATGAACGTGGGCGCTGGGTACTGCACCTGGACATGGATGCGTTCTTCGCGTCCGTGGAGCAGCTCACCCGGCCCACGCTGCGCGGCCGCCCGGTGCTGGTGGGTGGGCTGGGCGGACGCGGCGTGG
>PPEA01000328.1 GCA_002967005.1 Mycobacterium talmoniae | reverse complement strand
GGCAGTGCGGGTGGACGCCGGGTTGCGCGGCTGCTGGGCTGTCGCGCACCGCCGCCGCGGCGCTGGCCGAGACGGCGACGTCGAGCTGGACGGGGTGCGGGCCGGCAATCGGATCGGCTGGCCGCCGGCGCCTGGCTGCAGGTGCGGCTGCCCGACGCGCCGGCGCCGCTGGAGAACACGCCGGTCGAAATCGAGGGCATGACGGTGCTGTACTCCGACGACGACATCGTCGCGGTCGACAAACCCGCGGGGGTGGCGGCCCACGCGTCGGTGGGGTGGTCGGGGCCGACGGTGCTGGGCGGCTTGGCGGCCGCCGGCTACCGGATCACCACCTCCGGGATCCACGAGCGGCAGGGCATCGTGCACCGCCTCGACGTCGGCACCTCGGGGGTGATGGTGGTGGCGCTGTCCGATCGCGCCTACACCGCGCTCAAGCGGGCGTTCAAGCAGCGCACCGTCGACAAGCGCTATCACGCTCTGGTGCAAGGACATCCGGACCCGTCCAGCGGCACCATCGACGCCCCGATCGGCCGGCACCGCAGCCACGACTGGAAGTTCGCGGTGACCGCGCACGGCCGGCACAGCCTCACCCACTACGACACCATCGAGGCGTTCGTCGCGGCCAGCCTGCTCGACGTGCACCTGGAGACCGGACGCACCCACCAGATTCGGGTGCACTTCTCTGCGCTGCACCACCCGTGCTGCGGTGATCTGACCTACGGCGCCGACCCGAAACTGGCGAAAAAGCTGGGCCTGGAACGGCAATGGCTGCACGCCCGGTCGCTGGCCTTCACCCATCCCGGCGATGGTCGGCAGATGGAGATCACCAGCCCGTATCCGGCCGATCTGCAACACGCATTGGACGTGCTGCGGGGCTGATTGATTTTGTCGTTGACTCTGCGCTCAGGGCGACAAAGTGCGAGTAGGTCGCGCCCTCAGCGCAGAGTCAGTGCGCCGGCAGGCGCGCCTCGAACAGCACCCGGGTGGAATGCGCGATGAACGGTCCGTCGGCCTGGATGCGGTCGTGCAGCTCCCGCAGCCGCCGGCGATAGCGCTCGACGGTGAAACCCGGCACGATCCAGATCACCTTGCGCAGGAAGTAGCCAACGGCGCCGACGTCGAAGAACTCCATCCGCAGCCGCTCCATCCGCACGTCCACGATGTCCAGGCCGGCGGCGCGGGCCTGCGCGGTCTCGGCGTCGGGGGTGGCGGGGGACCGGGCGCCGACGGCTGGGGTCCCAGGAAGAACTCGGCCAGCTCGAGGCCCGACAGCGGCCCGACGTGTTGCGCGAAATACGTGCCGCCCGGGCGCAGCACCCGGGCGATCTCGGTCCACCACACCGCGTTGGGGTGCCGGCTGGTGACCAGGTCGAACGCGTCGTCGGCGAACGGCAGCGGCGGCTCGTCGCGGGTCGCGACCACCACCACGCCGCGCGGGTGCAGCAGCTCGGTGGCCCGGGCCGCGTTTGGCGGCCAGGACTCGGTGGCGGCCATGGTGGGCGGAAACGGCTGCGCGCCGGCCAGCACCTCGCCGCCGCCGGTCTGCAGGTCCACCGCGGCCCGACACGCCGGCCAGCCGCTGGCGCAGCAGCCGCTGATAGCCCCACGACGGGCGCTGCTCGGTGGCGCGGCCGTCCAGCCAGGAGAAGTCCCAGCCCTCGACCGGCGCCGCGGCGGCCTCGTCCAGCAGGTCGTCGAAGCTTCGAGCCATGGTTGGCATTGTCGACGAACCGGAACGCCGAGCGTGCACCGGTGGCGGAAATCCGGAGGAAATCTCGCCGTGGACGCACGTTCGGCGCAGCCGAGCACACCGACCGCCGAGACACGGGCACCGACACGCCCGGACCGTGTCGGCCCCCGGTCATAGACTGGCGGTCCTATGGGATCTTCGTTCGTTCACCTGCATAACCACACCGAGTACTCGATGCTGGACGGCGCGGCGAAGATCACCCCGATGCTGGCCGAGGCGCAGCGGCTGGATATGCCGGCCATCGGCATGACCGACCACGGAAACATGTTCGGGGCCAGCGAGTTCTACAACGCGGCCACCAAAGCCGGGATCACGCCGATCATCGGGGTGGAGGCCTACGTCGCGCCCGGTTCCCGCTTTGATACCCGCCGCATCCAGTGGGGTGATCCCGGCCAGAAGAGCGACGACGTGTCCGGCTCCGGGGCCTACACCCACCTGACGATGGTCGCCGAGAACGCGACCGGCCTGCGCAACCTGTTCAAGCTGACCTCGCTGGCCTCCTTCGAGGGTCAGCTGGGCAAATGGGCGCGGATGGACGCCGAACTGGTCGCCGAGCACGCCGAGGGCATCATCGCCACCACCGGCTGCCCGTCCGGGGAGGTGCAGACCCGGCTGCGGCTGGGCCACTACCGCGAGGCGCTGGAAGCGGCCGCCAAGTGGCGGGAGATCTTCGGGCCCGACAACTACTTCCTGGAGCTGATGGACCACGGGCTGTCCATCGAGCAGCGGGTGCGGGACGGTTTGCTGGAGATCGCCCGCAAGCTGGACATTCCGCCGCTGGCCACCAACGACTGCCACTACGTCACTCGGGAGGCCGCGCACAGCCACGAGGCGCTGCTGTGCGTGCAGACCGGCAAGACGCTGTCGGACCCCAACCGGTTCAAGTTCGACGGCGACGGCTACTACCTCAAATCCGCCGCCGAGATGCGCGCGCTGTGGGACGACCAGGTCCCCGGCGCCTGCGACTCCACCCTGCTGATCGCCGAACGGGTGTCCTCCTACGCCGACGTGTGGGCGCCGCGCGACCGGATGCCGGTGTTCCCGGTTCCCGACGGCCACGACCAGGGGTCCTGGCTGCGCCACGAGGTGCGCGCGGGTCTGGACCGCCGCTTTCCGGCGGGTGTGCCGACGGCGTACACCGAACGCGCCGAGTACGAGATCGACGTCATCTGCGGCAAGGGGTTCCCGTCCTACTTCCTGATCGTGGCGGACCTGATCAACTACGCGCGCTCGATCAACATCCGGGTGGGCCCGGGCCGGGGTTCGGCGGCCGGTTCCCTGGTGGCCTATGCCCTGGGGATCACCAACATCGACCCGATCCCGCACGGGCTGCTGTTCGAGCGCTTCCTCAACCCGGAGCGGCCGTCGGCGCCCGATATCGACATCGACTTCGACGACCGGCGTCGCGGCGAGATGGTCCGCTACGCCGCCGAGCGGTGGGGCAGTGACCGGGTCGCCCAGGTGATCACCTTCGGCACCATTAAAACCAAGGCGGCGCTGAAGGATTCGGCCCGCGTGCACTACGGGCAGCCCGGGTTCGCGATCGCCGACCGGATCACCAAGGCGCTGCCGCCGCCGATCATGGCCAAGGACATTCCGCTGTCGGGTATCACCGACCCGAATCACGAGCGGTACAAGGAAGCGGCCGAAGTCCGCGGCCTGATCGACACCGACCCGGATGTGCGCACCATCTACGAGACCGCGCGCGGCCTGGAGGGCCTGGTCCGCAACGCCGGCGTACACGCCTGCGCGGTGATCATGAGCTCCGAGCCGCTCATCGACGCCATCCCGCTGTGGAAACGCCCGCAGGACGGGGCGATCATCACCGGCTGGGACTACCCGTCGTGTGAAGAAATCGGCCTGCTGAAGATGGACTTCCTCGGGCTGCGCAACCTGACGATCATCGGCGACTGCCTGGAGAACATCAAGGCCAACCGGGGCATCGACCTGGATCTGGATTCGCTGCCGTTCGACGATCCGGCCACCTATGAGCTCCTGGGTCGCGGCGACACCCTGGGGGTCTTCCAGCTTGACGGTGGCCCCATGCGGGACCTGCTGCGGCGCATGCAGCCCACCGAGTTCAACGACATCGTCGCCGTGCTGGCGCTGTATCGGCCCGGCCCGATGGGCATGAACGCCCACAACGACTACGCCGACCGCAAGAACAACCGCCAGGCCATCAAACCCATCCATCCCGAGCTCGAAGAGCCGCTGCGCGAGATCCTGTCGGAAACCTACGGCCTGATCGTCTATCAAGAGCAGATCATGTTCATCGCGCAGAAGGTCGCCTCGTACACGATGGGCAAGGCCGACGCGCTGCGCAAGGCCATGGGTAAGAAGAAGCTCGAAGTGCTGGAAGCCGAATACAAGGGCTTCTACGAGGGGATGACGGCCAACGGGTTCTCCGAACGCGCCGTCAAAGCGTTGTGGGACACCATCCTTCCGTTCGCCGGCTATGCGTTCAACAAATCGCACGCCGCCGGCTACGGGCTGGTGTCGTACTGGACGGCCTACCTGAAGGCCAACTACCCGGCCGAGTACATGGCCGGGCTGCTGACGTCGGTGGGTGACGACAAGGACAAGGCCGCGGTGTATCTGGCCGACTGCCGCCGGCTCGGCATCACCGTGCTGCCACCCGATGTCAACGAATCCGGCCTGAACTTCGCGTCGGTAGGCACCGACATCCGCTACGGGCTGGGCGCGGTACGCAACGTCGGCGCCAACGTCGTCGGCTCGCTGATCGAAACCCGCACGCAGAAGGGTAAATTCACCGACTTCTCCGATTACCTGAACAAGGTCGACATCGCGGCCTGCAATAAGAAGGTCACCGAGTCGCTGATCAAAGCCGGAGCCTTCGACTCGCTGGGGCACCCCCGCAAGGGGCTGTTCCTGGTGCACACCGATGCGGTGGACTCGGTGCTGGGCACCAAGAAGGCCGAGGCGATGGGCCAGTTCGACCTGTTCGGCGGGGCCGACGGTGACGCTGCCGGCGCCGATGCGGTGTTCACCATCAAGGTGCCCGACGAGGAGTGGGAAGACAAACACAAACTCGCCCTGGAGCGGGAGATGCTGGGGCTGTACGTATCCGGGCATCCGCTCAACGGGATCGCGCACCTGCTGGCCACCCAGGTCGACACCGCCATCCCGGCGATCCTGGACGGCGACGTCGCCAACGACACCCAGGTACGGGTGGGGGGCATCCTGGCCTCGGTGAACCGACGGGTCAACAAGAACGGAATGCCGTGGGCCTCAGCGCAGTTGGAGGACCTCACCGGTGGCATCGAGGTGATGTTCTTCCCGCACACCTATTCGGCCTACGGCGCCGAAATCGCCGACGACGCCGTGGTGCTGGTCAGCGCCAAGGTGGCGATCCGCGACGACCGGATCTCGCTGATCGCCAACGAACTGGTGGTGCCGGACTTCTCCGGCGCCCAGGCGGATCGGCCGCTGGCGGTCAGCCTGCCGACCCGGCAATGCACCCTGGACAAGGTGACCGCGCTCAAACAGGTGCTGGCCCGGCATCCGGGTACCTCCCAGGTGCACCTGCGCTTGATCAGCGGCGATCGGGTCACCGTGCTGGAGCTGGACTCCTCGCTGCGGGTCACCCCGTCCTCGGCGTTGATGGGTGACCTGAAGGCCCTGCTGGGGCCGGGCTGCCTGGGCGGCTAGCCGGGCTCAGGCCGGGTCGCGACCGTCGGTTACGCGCCCTGGGGCGGCGACGCCGG
>PPEA01000327.1 GCA_002967005.1 Mycobacterium talmoniae | reverse complement strand
TCGGTACGCGCCTGGGCGCGACGCGGCGTCTCCGGCATGCCGCCGCCGAGGTGGTGGTGGCCGCGCCCGGCGGGGTGGGTGCGGCCGGCGCCTGCGCGGGATCCAGCACCCCGTCGATGATGTAGATCCGCGCATCGCTGGCCTGGATGCCGCCGCAGACCACCTTGGCGGTGTCGTTGACCACGATGTCGCCGCCCTTACCGGTCACCTTGATCGGCGCGCCGTCCTGGGTGGGCCGCGTCCCGTGCACGTTGTCGGGGCCCAGCAGGCCCAGGAACACGTGGTAGTACCCGAACTTGGTCAGCGCCTCCACGCTGGACGCCTTGAGCGCGTCGAACTGGCCGGGCGCCATGGCGGCGAACGCCGCGTTCGAGGGGGCGAACACCACGTACGGGCCGTTTTCGATCACCGGGACGATGTTGGCGTTGGGGTTGACCCCGCCCGCGATCAGCGAGTTGAACGTCGAGATGTCGGGGATGCTGGCCAGCGCGGTGCCCACCGGGTGGTTGTTGAGGTCCTTCCAGTTCGGCACGGCCGACTTGAAGGCGTCACAGCCCGGCCCCTGCGGGTCGGGGATCTGCGCGACGGGGGTGGGTTCCGGGTCCGCGGACGCGTTGATGGCGAGCGGCAGCGACGCCGCGACCGCGGCGACCGCGGCCGCCCCCAATGCCTTGCTGGCGCGAGTCTTCAATGTCGGCTCCTTCGTCAGGTTGAATCGCATGTTAAGGGCAGCGATCACCCCACGGCAAAGGCACACCGCGCCGCCGACGCGGCTATCGGGGTGCTGACCTGCACTTTTTCCGGTTCGCGGGCGGTTGCACGGGTCAGCACGTTGGCGGGCCGGCGGGCCCTTGCAGCTCCACCCGGACGATGACGCTGTCGGGCCAGACCGTGCGGGTGCGGGCCCGCCGCAGCTTGTCGCGAACGGACAGGTTTTGGTGCACGTTGGTCACGCCCGGGATCTTGATCAGCGGCACGGTGTTCCACTGCCAGCCGTACCGGTCGTGCAGGATCCGGTTGGCGCGCTGGGCCGCGGCTCCCGACAGCACGCTGGCCCGACCCGGGTAGCGTTTCGCGCCGGCGCGGACCCGGCCCCGGTAGTCGCAGGCGGTCAGCTGCACCTCGGGTCGCCGCGCCAGGCGCCGCGTCTTGGGGCCTACCTTGGTGCGGAAAACCACCGCGTTGCCGTCCAGCGCGAACCAGACCGGGGTGTCCACCGGGGTGCCGTCGCCACGGAAGGAGCGCAGCAGGGCGTAGCGGGCGTCGGGCAGCGTGTCGAATGGGCGCATTGCCCCAGGAAACGACTTAGAGTTGACTCTAAGTCAAGTCTTGATCGGGGGAGCGGATGCTGACCATCGGCGAGGTCGCCCACCGCACCGGGGTCGCGGCGACCACGTTGCGCTACTACGAGCAGATCGGCCTGGTCCCGCCGCCGGCCCGGGTGGGTGGTCAGCGCCGCTACGACGACGCGGTCCTGACCCGACTCGAGGTGATCGGGCTGTGCAAGACCGCCGGGTTCGCGCTGCACGAGATCCAGCTGCTGTTCGCCGACGACGTGCCCGGCCGACCCGCCAGCCGCGCACTCGCGCAGGCCAAACTCGCCGAGATCGACGCCCAGATGCGGTCACTGGCCCGGGCCAGGGCGGTCATCGAGTGGGGCATGCGCTGCACCTGCCCGTCGATCGACGACTGCACCTGCGGCATTCACACCGCAGTCCCCGGGCGTTCGTAGACCACCCCGGCCTTCATCACGAAGTCGACCCGGCCGGTGACCTCGATATCGGTGAACGGGTCGCCGGGCATGGCGATCAGGTCGGCGAGCTTGCCTTCGGCGATCACGCCGACGTCGGGCAGCTGCAGCAGGTCGGCGGCCGTGCTGGTGGCCGCTTGCAGGGCGCGCAGCGGGGTGATGCCGGTGGACACCATCATGCCGAACTCCCGCCAGTTTTCGTGATGCGGGAACATGCCGGCGTCGGTGCCGAACGCGATCCGCACCTCGCTGGCGGCCAGCCGGTCGGCGGCGTCCAACAGCCCGGCGCGATATTTGTCCACCTTGCGGCGCACATAGTCCGGGGCCGCCGCCCACAGCGGATCCTCTGGGGTGCGCCGGGCACCGGACAGGATCGCGTACTGGGTCGGCACCAGGAACACGTCGGCGTCTTCCATCATGCGCAGCGTCTCGGCCGAGGCGAGGTTGCCGTGCTCGATGCTGCGCACCCCGGCCCGCACCGCGCGTTGGATACCTTCGTCGCCGTAGCTATGCGGGGTGGCCGGGACCCCGAGGTCGGCCGCCGTGGCGACCAGCGCGTCCATCTCTTCCTGGCTGTAGGTGGCCCGCCCGGGATCGTCGGAGGGTGAGGCGAAGCCCCCGGTGGCGGCGAACTTGATCCAGTCGGCGCCGGCGCGGATCTCCTGACGCACCCGGGTGCGGATCTCGTCGCAGCCATCGGCCGCTGCCAGCTCCAGCGGCCGGGACGGGTCCTGATACTGGCCGGCGAGGAATCCGCTGAAGTCGCCGTGGCCGCCGCGCGCGGAAATCATGTGCGGCGCAACCAATATCCGCGGACCCTCGACCAGGCCCGCCGCCACCGCGTCGCGCAGATCGATCGTCGGATAGTCCAGGTCCCCGCAGCCCAGGTCGCGGATGGTGGTGAACCCGTTGCGCAGCAGGCCCGCAGCACCGGCAGCGCCTTCAGGGCCTTGGCGGTACTGGAGTCGCCGGCCAGCGCCGCGCTGACCGGCGGGATCACCGCGATGTGGGTGTGGCAGTCGATGAATCCGGGTGTCAGCGTGTGCCCGGACAGGTCGATGGACTCGGCGCCCGCGGGTGCCTCGATGGTGTCGGCGACCCGCTGAATGCGGCCGTCGACGACCAGCACCTGCCGGGGGCGGGCCCGGTCCGCGAGCCCGTCCCAGACGTCGGCGCCCGTGATCAGAATCGTTGCCATCGTCGTCGCCCTTCCGGCCTCGAGATCCACGCTAGCGCGGAAAACGTCGAGTGCCGATCACGTTGGCGCCGGGTTCGCGTATCAGAACGCGTAACGCAGGATCCGCGCCTTGCGGGCCGACGCCGCGAACCGGCCGGACAGCCTGGTGGCCACCCGAACCCACCCCGGGAACAGCTCCACCTCGGGGGCGTGCGCCAGGCTGGCCTCCTCGACCAGCGACAGCCGCGGATTCCAGGTCTGCGGATGGTGGGCGTCCTTGAACCCGGGATAACCCCACTGGCTGCCGACCGCGCTGAACATCTTCTGCGGGGCCAGCTTGACCGCGACCCGGCTGAACCAGCCGATGCGGCCGTAGTCGTTGAACGCCAGCTCCCCGGAACCGAAATGGTCGGTGATATGGCGGAACAACCCGACGATGACCGATTCGGGTAAGAACGCGAACAGCCCGTCGGCGATCACCATGGTGGGCCGGTCGGCCGGAATGGCGTCCGTCCAGTCCGTGGCGGCCACCGACGCCGCCACCGAGTGCGCCCGCGCGGTGGCGGGCACCACCTGGTCGCGCAGCGCAATCACGTGCGGGAGGTCGACGCTGTACCAGTCGACGGTGGCCGGTGGGTTGACCCGCTGCATGCCGGTGTCCAGGCCCGCACCCAGGTCTACCACGACGGCGTCGGGATGTTGGCGGATGAAAGCGCGCACCCGGTCGTCGAGCATCTTGGCGCGCAACGCCGACTGGCACACCACACTGGACGGCACGCCCAGACCGGTGAAGTCGTAGTCGATCTGGGCGACGATCTCGTCGGCCAGCGGGTCACCGAGGATCGGTCGCGGCCAGCGGCTGTCCAGCGCGCGGGCGTACTCGGTCAAAAACGCGGTTTGTTCGACGGGGGTGAAGTCGGTGACGGCGATGGGCATGTCGGCGAAGGTACTCGACGCGGTGCGCTGCCAAAGCGGACTGAACAGACCACCGCAATCGTTCACCGCAGCGGCGGTGGCGCAGCTACCGTCGCAGGCATGGAGTTGCATGAGGCGACCACCGTCGAGGTGGTGGCCGACGGTCCGCGCGGCGCGATCACGCTGAACCGGCCGGACAAGCTCAACCCGCTGAGCACACAGACACTCCAGGAGCTGGTCACCGCGGCCCGCTGGTTCGACGCCCGACCCGAGGTGAAGGTCGTGGTCATCGCCGGCAACGGTCGGGCGTTTTCGGCCGGCGCGGATCTGGCCGCGTTCGTCGGCCCCGCCGCCG
>PPEA01000326.1 GCA_002967005.1 Mycobacterium talmoniae | reverse complement strand
CGGCCTGCGATCTGCGGGTAGCCGCCGACACCACCCGGTTCGCCATCCCCGAGGTCGACCTCGGCATCCCGCTGGCCTGGGGCGGCATCCCGCGGTTGGTGCGCGAGATCGGTCCGGCGCTCACCAAGGAACTGGTGATGACCTGCCGTCCGTTCGGGGCCGAGGAAGCCAGGGCGGCCGGGTTCATCAACCGGGTGGTGGCCGCCGCCGACCTCGACGACACGGTGGAGCGGCTGGTGGCGCAGCTGATCACCAAGTCCGCATTGACGTTGTCGGTGACTAAACGCCACACCAACGCGGTGACCGACGGTATGGTCGCGCCGGCGCGCAGTTGGAGCGACGCCGACGGTCTGGTCACCGCCTTGCACGACCCCGAGTCACGCGACGCCGCCACCGCGTATCTGCAGCGCGTCCGCCGCCGCTGAGCCATCGCGAGAGGAGAACCGAGATGACCACACCCGAACGGCCGGCCACCCTGTGCGAGGCGTTTCAGCGCACCGCCGCGATCGACCCGGACGCCGTGGCGGTGCGGACGGTGGGCGACACCCAGACCTTGACCTGGCGGGAGTATGCGGCGCAGGTGCGTCGGGTCGCGGCCGGGCTGGCGGGCCTGGGGGTCACCCGCGGTGACACGGTGTCGCTGATGATGGCCAACCGGGTCGAGTTCTATCCGCTGGAAGTGGGTGCGCAACACGTCGGGGCCACCTCGTTCTCGGTGTACAACACCCTGCCCGCCGAGCAGCTGCACTACTTGTTCACCAACGCCGGCACCCGGGTGGTGATCTGCGAGGAGCAATACGTCGACCGGATCCGCGCCAGCGGCGCGGCCATCGAACACATCGTGTGCATCGACGGTGCGCCGGCCGGTGCGCTTTCGGTGGACGACCTGATCGCCGCGGGCGCACGCGATTTCGATTTCGACGCCACCTGGCGGGCGGTGCAGCCCGACGACATCATCACGCTGATCTACACGTCGGGCACCACCGGAAACCCCAAGGGCGTCGAGATGACGCACACCAACCTGCTTTTCGAAGCCAATGCGCTGAACGCGGTGCTGGGCGTCCAGTTCGGGGACCGCATCACCTCCTACCTGCCGTCGGCGCACATCGCCGACCGGGCGATGGCGCTGTACAACCAGGAGGTCTTCGGGGTGCAAGTCACCGTGGTTCCCGACGTGCGGGCGATCGCCGCGGCGCTACCCGACGTGCGGCCCACCATCTGGGGCGCGGTGCCGCGGGTCTGGGAGAAGCTCAAGGCGGCAATCGAATTCGCGGCCGAAAACGAGCCCGACGAGGACCGCCGGCTGGCGTTGCAGTGGGCGCTGGCGATCGGCGCGAAACGGTCCGCGGCGCTGATCGCCGGTCAACCGGTACCCGACGACGTCGCCGCGGAATGGGTCACCGCCGACGAGCTGGTGTTGTCGAAACTGCGGGCCAAGCTGGGGTTGGACGAGCTGCGCTGGGCGGTGTCCGGGGCGGCGCCGATCCCCAAGGAAACCCTGGGCTTTTTCGCCGGCATCGGCATCCCGATCTGCGAGGTGTGGGGAATGTCGGAGCTGAGTTGCGTGGCCTCCACCACCCATCCCCGCGACGCGCGGCTAGGCACCGTCGGCAAATTGCTGCCGGGCCTCCAGGCCCGGATCGCCGAGGACGGCGAGTTCCTGGTGCGCGGACCGCTGGTCATGCGGGGGTACCGCAAGGACCCGGGCAAGACCGCCGAGGCCATCGACGCCGACGGGTGGCTGCACACCGGCGACATCCTGGAGCAAGACGGCGACGGCTACCTGCGGGTGGTCGACCGCAAGAAGGAGTTGATCATCAACGCCGCCGGTAAGAACATGTCGCCGGCCAATATCGAAAACGCCATCCTGGCTGCCTGCCCGCTGATCGGGGCGATGGTCACCATCGGCGACTCCCGCCCGTACAACACCGCGCTGATGGTGTTTGACGCGGACTCGGTCGGCCCCTACGCCGCCAGGCACGGACTCTCGGATGCCTCGCCGGCGGCGCTGGCCGCCGACCCGGGCGTGATCGCGCAGATCGCCGCCGGGGTGGCCGACGGCAACGCCAAGCTGTCGCGGGTGGAGCAGGTCAAACGCTTCCGGGTGCTGCCGAACCTGTGGGAGCCGGGCGGCGACGAGGTGACCCTGACGATGAAACTCAAACGCCGACCGATTTCGGCCAAGTACGCCACCGAGATCGAGGAACTCTACGCCGCCGACCCGGGCCCGCAGGTACACGAGCCCACCCCCTCGGTGTGAAGGGAAAAGCAACGACACCAACGGTTTTCACCTTCGGTCACGGCACCGCCGACGCCGCCCAGATCGCATCGCTGCTGGGTGGCGTCGGCGTCGAGCAGCTGGTAGACGTGCGCACGGCCCCGGGCAGCCGGCGCAATCCGGACTCCGCCCGCGAAGCCATGGCGCGCTGGCTGCCCGAGGCCGGGATCGGCTACCGGTGGGAACCCCGGTTGGGGGGCTGGCGCCGCGTGCAGGCCGACAGCCCGGACGTCGGGTTGCGCAACGATTCGTTTCGCGCGTACGCCGGGTACATGCGCAGTCCGGAGTTTCGGGCCGGCATCGATGACCTGCTGCAGGCCGCGGCCGAGCAGCAGATCGCGGTGATGTGCGCCGAGACGGTGTGGTGGCGCTGCCATCGCAAACTGATCGCCGACTACCTCACCCTGGTGCGCGACGTCGAGGTGCGCCACCTCATGCACGACGGGAAACTGCGTCCCCATCGACCGACCGCCGAGGCGCGGGTCGACGGTGATGTGTTGGTGTACGACGAGTTACCGTCGGCCACCTGATGCCGTGCCGGGGTCGGCGGGTGCTACTGTTCGGGCGCCCACTCGGGCTGGCTGGATCTATCGCTCAAGGAGATGCCCGATGTCGCTGCGTGCCCCCATTGTCATCGGCCTAGCGGTGATCGCCACGCTGACGTTCGCTGGGTGCTCCGGTAAGGCGGCGTCGTCGGCGATCCGTCACCTCCACCCGAGCGCAACGTCGGAGTCCGAGACGATGGACGCCGACTACATCGGCGCCGGGTTCACCGCGATCGACACCAAGGTCGGTGCGTCGCACTACGGCCTTATCCAGGTGTCGATCAACCCGTCGTCGCTCATCATGCAGGTGGTGGACCCCAACCAGCCGGCGAATGTCGACGAGTACGTGTACCGCCGCGGCACGGCGACCGTCGACAACCCGGCCCCGGTGGATCTGACCGGCAGCGACCCGGGTGCGCTGGAACAGAACACCTTCCAGCGCACCGACCTGGACCCGCAGGTCATTGCCAAGGTCATCGGCTCGGCGCCCGAACAGTCCGGGATCGATCAGGCGGCGGCAACCGCGGTGATCATCACCTATCCGCTGGTGGCGCGGCCGGACGACCAGCCCTACATCCAGGTCGACGTGAAGGGGCCGCGCGGCCACGCCAACCCGCGATACAACCTGCAGGGCGACAAACTCGACCAGTAGCTACCCTGGTCGGTATGCCACTTTCCGGAGAATATGCGCCCAGCGCGTTGGATTGGTCCCGCGAACAAGCCGAGAAGTACATGGCGTCCGGCGGCACCGAGGGCACCGACATGCGGGGCATGCCGGTCATCTTGTTGACCACCGTGGGCGCCAAGACCGGCAAACTGCGCAAGACCCCACTGATGCGGGTCGAGCACGACGGGCAGTATGCGATCGTCGCCTCGCTGGGCGGCGCCCCCAAACACCCGGTGTGGTACTACAACGTCAAGAAGAACCCGCGCGTCGAGCTGCAGGACGGCACCGTCAGCGGCGACTACGACGCCCGTGAGGTGTTCGGCGACGAGAAGGCGGTGTGGTGGGAGCGCGCCGTCGCCGCCTATCCGGACTACGCCGACTACCAGACCAAGACCGATCGCCAGATTCCGGTGTTTGTGTTGACCCCTGTGCACTGAACTGCCAGGTGGATGGCACCATAAACCGGTGTCCGCCGAACCTCGTGAGACCCCGAACGGTGCGCCGCTGTCCGCGGCCGACATTGACGCGGCGGCCAAGCGGATCGCCGGGGTGGTCACGCCCACCCCGCTGCAGCTAAGCGATCGGCTCTCGGCGGCCACCGGCGCCACGGTCTATCTCAAACGGGAAGACCTGCAGTCGGTGCGGTCCTACAAGCTGCGCGGCGCCTACAACCTGCTGGTGCAGCTGTCCCCGGACGAGGTCGCCGCCGGGGTGGTGTGCTCCTCGGCGGGCAACCACGCGCAGGGCTTCGCCTACGCATGCCGCGCGTTGGGCATCCACGGCCGGGTGTATGTGCCGGCCAAAACGCCCAAGCAGAAGCGGGACCGGATCCGCTACCACGGCGGGGAGTTCATCGAGCTGATCGTCGGCGGAGCCACCTACGACCTGGCGGCCGCGGCGGCCCTGGACGACGTCGCGCGCACCGGGGCCACGCTGGTGCCGCCCTACGACGACCTGCGCACCATGGCCGGGCAGGGCACCGTC
>PPEA01000325.1 GCA_002967005.1 Mycobacterium talmoniae | reverse complement strand
AGGTTCGAGGACGCCGCCGGCGACTTCGACGTGGCGGCCGCCAGCCTGGTCCAGTCCGCCGACGGTGCGGTGCTCGACGTCGCGGCGCTGCGGCGTTGCGTCGCGGACTCCGGTACCACCACGGTGATCGATGCGACGCAGGCGTTGGGCTGGAAGAACGTCGAGTTGTCCTGGGCCGACGTCGCGGTCGCGGCCAGCTACAAGTGGCTGTTGGGGCCGCGCGGGGTGGCATGGATGTCGTTGAGCGAGAGAATATCTGACGTGTTGGCGCCGCACGTCGCGAATCCTTTTGCCAGCGAGGACATGTGGTCGTCGCTGTACGGCTTGCCGATGCGGCTGGCCGGTGATGCCCGCCGATTCGATGCGTCGCCGGTATGGTTCGCCGTGTTGGGTGCCGGGCTGTCGCTGCCGTGGACCGCCTCGCTGGATCGGGCTGCGGTCGAGGCGCACACGATCGGGCTGGCGAATCGGTTGCGCGCCGAACTGGACTTGCCCACCGCAGAGTCGGCGATCGTGTCGATTCCCACCGCCCGCACGCCCGAGGAGCTGGAGCGGGCCGGGATCCGGGCGTCGGTGCGGGCCGGGGCCCTGCGCGTCGGGTTTCATCTCTACAACACCGAAGACGACCTTGACCGACTGCTCGACGCGCTCTAACCGACCGCGACAAGTCGAGCCGGTCCGGGACTTGCTGTGGCAGTGACGCAAGGCCGCGAATTTGGGGTGACCGGACGCCGTCAGGTCACAGGATGCGCTGCTGGCGGCGTATCACTTCCGGTGGTTCGACACCACGCAGGCGCGTGAGCGCGACGACGAGATCACCCAAAATAGAGCGTGTCGAAAACCGCCGCCGCTGATATCGTTGATCTGTGACCATGCTCCGCTACGACTATGAGCTCATGACCGGGATGCACATAGCATCCACGGTGGCCTTGTCGTATGCGGGCACCGTTGACGCAATCGCTCAACTCGGGTCGAGTGAGCAGCGTAACGTCGTCTGGCAGCGACTGTGCTTCCGGTCATTTCGCCACTCTTCCGCCCCGTCAGTGGGCGTGTGCCCCGGCCGGAAGCAAGGGCCAGAAGAAGAACCTCACACATCTCTTAGCTTTGCCGTTTTCGCTGGCAGGAATGTCGCCTGACATTCCTGTAGTTGATCGCACCCAATTACGGTGGGCTGCAGTAGAACACGACAAATAATCCAGTAGACATCGCGTCTTTCACGGCGCATCATTTCCTACCAGCACCGCACCCGGACCTCCGTGTGCACAGCGGCGAGGCAGCCGATTGTTGCTGCCTTGTAGGAACTTTGATAACTACACAGTGATGGCATTCGCGCTCGTGGCGAAACCTTCGGTAGACGCGCCTGGCTCAAACCCAGGTGCCGGTAACTCCGGCGTGCAGGTTCAAATCCTGCCGAGCGCACGCATGCCCCGCTAGCCCAACTGGAAGAGGCGCTGGATTTAGGCTCCAGAGGTTGGGGGTTCGACTCCCTCGCGGGGTACAGCGCGCCGCTAGCTCAGATGCGCAGAGCAACTGGCTCTTAACCAGTGGGTCCAGGGTTCAAGTCCCTGGCGGCGCACAATATTTCACGCTCCGTTAGCTCACTTGGGAGAGCAGCCGGCTTTTAATCGGCGGGTACGGGGATCGAAACCTCGACGGAGCACCACACGTAATGCCGGTGAGATGTAACGGCTGCATCTCTGCCTTCCAAGCAGATTGAGCGGGTTCGATTCCCGTCACCGGTTCCACGCGGCCGTGACCGAGCGGCGAGGTATCGGTCTGCAAAACCGATGACGTGGGTTCAACTCCCGCCGGCCGCTCAACTGCCCCACCAGCATGTGGGGCGCACCATACGGATGTAGCTCAACTGGCAGAGCAGCGGTCTCCAAAACCGCCGGTTACAGGTTCGAGTCCTGTCATCCGTGCCAGCGGGATGTAGCTCAACTTGGAAGAGCACCGGCTTTGGGTGCCGGACGTTGCACGTTCAAATCGTGTCATCCCGACCAAGATTTGCCCTTGTAGCTCAGCGGGAGAGCACCTCGCCACCACATTTGTACACGACGACAACCAGAGAGGAGGCACGCGGCATGAGGCAACTCCGTGAACGCCGAGACCGTCAGCAGACCGTGGCGGTGTACAACGCCGACTACCGCGTGCTGACCCACGTGAGCTGGCAGGAGGCGGTTCGGCTGCTGCTGCGGGGTGCGGTCTACGTGATCGAGCGCCACAGCCCAGCCGTGCATATACACAGCCCGTCGACCATGGTCGAGCTGCCGGTGTCGGTGGCGCTGCACCAGTATGTCCACGTGCCGTACCGGCCCGGCAGCCGGGTCAGCCGCGACGGGGTGCTGGCACGAGACGGCTGCACCTGTGTCTACTGCGGCGAATACGGCGACACCCTCGATCATGTGATACCGGAGTCCCGTGGCGGCCCGAACACGTGGGAGAACCTGGTGACCGCATGCGCACCGTGCAACGGGCGCAAAGGCAACCGCACACCGGGTGAGGCCGGAATGAGGTTGCGCTGGGAGCCCTACGAACCCCGTGAACGGCAGCGTTACCGGGTGCCCGAGCTGGTGTGAACACACACCGGGTGTGCATGACACACATCCGGTGTGTGTTCAGCCGACAACGACTTTGCCCCGTAGCTCAACTGGCAGAGCAGCGCATTGTTAATGCGCGGGTTGCAGGTTCGATCCCTGCCGGGGTAGCCCCTCTGCGTGCGGTGACGATGGCGTGTCACGACTGGCTGTAACCCAGTTGCTTCGGCTCAGTGGGTTCGAATCCCTCCGCGCAGACCATTGCCCGCTAGCACAACTGGCAGTTGCGCCTGGTTCTGGCCCAGGAGGTTGTAGGTTCGAGCCCTGCGCGGGCAGCATTCACGGTGACCCGTGGTGTAACTGGCAGCACGGCTGATTTTGGTTCAGTCAGTTCAGGTTCGAATCCTGGCGGGTCAACTCAGGTCCGTTGGTGTAACGGCAGCACATCTGGTTCTCAGCCAGACAGCAGGAGTTCAACTCTCCTACGGACTGCCACGCCGTCGTAGCTCAACCGGGAGAGCGCCGATCTGAAAAGTCGGAGGTCGCTGGTTCGACACCAGCCGTCGGCACCATGCCCCTGTGGTCTTCCGGTAAGGATTCCGCTCTTTCACAGCGGAGGAACGGGTTCGACTCCCGTCAGGGGTACGGGGGAAGGTAGCGCGTCGTGGCGGCGCATCCCGTTTTGAAAACGGGCGCGGGCGATCACCCTGGGGTTCGAGTCCTCTGCCTTCCGCTGTGTGCGACGCCGAAGTGGTCGAGGCCCTTGGTTGTGATCCAAGGTTCAGCGGGTTCAAGTCCCGCCGCACACTCCAGTGTCCGGTAGCTCAGTCGGTCCAGAGCGCCGCTCTGATACCAGCGGGCGCATCACGATGCGGGAATGGGGTGCTAGCTCATCCTGGAAGAGCGCTGGTTTTGCACACCAGAGGCGCGGGGTTCGAGGCCCCGGCACTCCACGAGGGAAGACGAACTGCCGAAGCCGCGGGGCCGGTTGCTAGCTGGTACGGCGGCGATGCCGTTGCGGAGCATTACCTCCGTTTTCCGCAATGCCCTTGTAGCTCAACAGGACAGAGCATCGCTCTCCGACGGCGAAGGTTGGCGGTTCGAGTCCTTCCAGGGGCACTTTCGTCCGCATAGCTCCCGGTAGCTCAATGGAAAGAGCGGCAGCCTACGAAGCTGCGTCATGTGGAGGTTCGAATCCTTCCCGGGAGACTGTTCTCAATACCTGTTCCTTGGAACTCCTTCAGATGCCCGACCCGCACGATCGGTGAGCCTGGTCGGCGCACCCGTCCCCGTAGCCCAACCCGGTAGAGGCGGCCGGCTTAAACCCGGTCCAGGTGCGGGTTCGACTCCCGCCGCGGGCACACTGCGCAGGTAGCTCAGTCGGTGAGAGCGCCGCTCTTATAAGGCGGATGTCGCGAGTTCAATCCTCGCCCTGCGCACTCGACTTCATTCACCAATGCCGGTGTCGCACATGTTGGCTTGTGCTTCGCGCTGAACAGCTCGTGCCCCGCGCTGCGCGTGATGAGGCGTTAGGGCTTAATTAGTCGTTCCGGTATAGCCCAGCCGAGTACAGGGGCAATCCATGCCCGGCTTCGCGGAAGGCGGGCGGCGGTTGTGGGGTAGCCGTTGGGGTGCTTGGATCGAGTGTATGGCAGCTGAGGCCCTGGGGGATCGCGTGGTGAGCGCCAACCGGGTGATTGCGGCTGGGGCAGAACAGATTTTCGCGCTGATCGCCGACCCGGTACAGCAGCCCCGGTGGGACGGCAACGACAACCTGGCCGACGCGCCCGCCGGGCAACGGGTGCGCGCGGTGGGGGACCGGTTCACCATGACCACCACGAAAGGCAATGTGCGGGAGAATCACGTGGTGGAGTTCGACGAGGGGCGACGGATCGCCTGGCTGCCGTCGGAGCCCGGCCAACGGCCGCCGGGTCACCTATGGCGCTGGCAACTCGAACCCGTCGACGAGGGACATACCCGCGTCACCCATACCTACGACTGGTCTGCGTTGACCGACGAGAAGCGGTTCGCCCGCGCCCGCGCCACCACCGCGGACAGGCTGCGCGCCTCCCTTGGCCGGCTCGCCGAGCTGGCCGAACGCGGGTGACGCGTGTCTGCTGTGCCTCCAGCCGGGTGAATTCTGTCTGTCGTCCGGGCAGTGAGCTGTCGACGAGGCAGATTCCGTAGGTGGGCCCGTAACACCGGGCGGTACCGCGACGACAAAGCACGTGAACCACCGGCGGCGAGCGAACCGCAAGGAGAGGCGCGTAATGCCATCACGTATCCGTAGCGGGATGTCCACGACAGCCATGCTGGGCGCGCTGATCGGGATGCCCGCGCTGGGCCCGGCCATCCCCGCGCACTCCGTACCAGCGGCGATCTACGGTGCGGGTGTGGCGCGGGTGTCCGCGCCGGCGTTCGAACCACCCCCTCCACCGGAACCGCCCGCACCACCAGGGGAGGAACCCCCACCGCCCGATTGCGCGGCAGGCCCCGCAGACCCGGCCTGCCAATCGCCTCCACACCACCGGTGGCGGGTGTGGCCGAGGCTCTAGCACCGGGTATTGAGCAGTCGGGGTTACACCCGCGCGTCGAGACGGCATGGACAGCGGCCACGATGTTGGTAAGCATGCCGAGGCTTCACCCCCGAAGAAGCTGAGGCCCATCGACGACCATCTGAATCGGATGGACGCGCGACCATCTAAGCGTCCGGACTGGGGCAACGCCTCACGCCGGGTCGACCTGGACCAGCACCTCGTCATTGGCCCGGAAGATCGGCTCCAGCGGCACGTCGAACCGCGCGGCCATCTCGGTGAGCTGCGTCGACCAGACCCGGTCGGCCGACGAGACCGCGCCGCGGCCGGGCCCGGTCAACAACAGGGCCACGCTGCTGTGGGGCGGCACGGCGTCACGCAGCAGGGTGCGCAGCGCCGACATCAGGTTTTTCAGAATGCGAGGCTGCGGGCGAGGCCCGATCGCAACCTGATTCAACATTTTGATGAACCGGCGATCGGGCCCGATGAACCCGAACCACAGCAGGCGTTCACCGAACCCCAGTGGTCCCATCAGCGCACGCCATCGTTGCCGCAGATCCGCCGCGGAATGCACCGGGTCGGTTGCCGTCTCGATGGGCGGCAGTACGTCGTGATCGTTCATGTGGCGAATCGTGGCCGCTGCGCCGCAACCGTGCCAGTCAGTTATCCACAGCCCGCAGGATCGCGAACGAATGGCCCGGCAGCGTGGTGCGCTCGGCGCCCAGCTCCGGCTCACCCCAGGCCAACACCAGCTCGCCGGCCACCGGTACGGTCACCGGCTCGGCGCCGAGGTTGCACGCGATCGCGAGCCGGCCGCGGCGCACGACCACCCAGCGGGCGTCCTCGTCGTAGTCGACCACCAGATGCTGTAGCCACGGGTCGGCCAGGTCGGCTTCGCTGCGCCGCAGCGCCAGCAGATCGCGATACAGCCGGTGCAGCCGGGCATGCTCACCGGCCTCGACCTCGGCCCAGTTCAGTTTGGAGCGGCGGAACGTCGCCGGATCCTGCGGGTCGGGGATCTCGGCGGCGTCCCAGCCGTGGTCGGCGAACTCGCGTTTGCGGCCCTCGGCGGTGGCCCGGGCCAGCTCGGGCTCGGGATGCGAACTGAAGAATTGGAACGGTGTCGAGGCGCCCCATTCTTCACCCATGAAAAGCATTGCCGTATACGGTGACCCGAGCGCCAAAGCGGCCTTGATCGCGAGCTGACCGGCCGACAGATTCTGGGAGGGACGATCACCCAGCGCGCGGTTACCGACCTGGTCGTGGGTGCAGGTGTAGGCCAGCAGCCGGGTGGCAGGAATCGCCGAGGTGTCCAGGGGCCGCCCGTGCCGGCGGCGCCGAAACGACGAATAGGTGCCGGCGTGGAAGAACCCGTGGCGCAGGGTGCGCGCCAGCGTGGCCAGCGAGCCGAAGTCGGCGTAGTAGCCTTGCCGTTCCCCGGACACCGCGGTGTGGATGGCGTGGTGGATGTCGTCGTCCCACTGTGCGGTCACCCCGTAGCCGCCCCGGTCGCGCGGGGTGATCAGCCGCGGATCGTTGAGGTCGCTTTCGGCGACCAGCGACAGCGGGCGGCCCAACTGCGCTGCCAGCCGGTCGGTTTCGCCGGCCAGCTCCTCCAGGATGTGGATCGCGGTGGTATCCACCAGGGCATGCACCGCATCCAGTCGCAGACCGTCGGCGTGGAAGTCGCGCATCCAGCGCAGCGCGCAGTCCAGGATGTAGCGGCGCACCTCGTCGGAATCGGCGTCGGCGATATTGATGCCCTCACCCCACGGGTTGCTCGCCGAGGACAGGTACGGGCCGAACCGGGGCAGGTAGTTGCCCGACGGGCCCAGGTGGTTGAACACCGCATCGATCAGCACCCCCAAGCCGCGGGCATGGCAGGCGTCGACGAACGCGACCAGCCCGTCGGGCCCGCCGTAGGGCTCGTGCACGGCGTACCACAGCACCCCGTCGTAACCCCAGCCGTGCGTCCCGGAAAACGCGTTGACCGGCATCAGCTCGACGAAGTCAACCCCCAGATCGACCAGATAGTCCAGCTTTTCGATCGCGGCGGCGAAGGTGCCGGCCGGGGTGAAGGTGCCCACATGCAGCTCGTAGATCACCGCACCGTGGACCGGGCGGCCGGTCCAGTCGCCGTCGGTCCAGGTCGCCGACGCGGGATCCCACAGCTGGGACCGGGCGTGCACCCCGTCGGGTTGCCGCGGCGACCTCGGGTCCGGCAGCACGGTGGGGTCGTCGTCGAGGACAAAGCCGTACCGGGCCTCGGGTGCGGCGTCGACGGTGATCCGCCACCACCCGTCGGTGTAGGGCGTCATCGGGTACAGCGCATCGCCGACGTCGAGGTGCACCTGCTCGGGTTTGGGTGCCCACACCGCGAATTCAGGCATCGGTGCGCTCCAGCAAGGCCACCGGCATGCTGGCGAACAAGTCGGCCGCCGGGGTGGGGCCGGTCCAGCGGGTGTCGGTGAGCCGGTCGGTCCAGCCGCCGGGCGGCAGCGCCAGGGTGGTGTCGCCCCAGCCGGTGGCGGCCAGCCGCACCGTCCAGCGGCTGACCGCCACCACGACGTCCCTCGCCGCGACCGAACCCCACCACGTGCTCGGCGGCCGGCCCGGCCGCCAGTACCGGGCGATAGCCGCCGCGTAGGAAGGTGTCTGGGCGGGCGCGACGCAGCCGTAGCGCGGCGCTGACCACCCGAATCTTGGGATGGGTCAGCGACTTCAGCGCCGCGCGGCGCTCCGCGAAGTTGACCGGGCGGCGATTGTCCGGGTCGACCAGGCTGTCCTCCCACAACTCGCTGCCCTGATAGAGGTCGGGGATGCCGGGGGCGGTCAACGCCAGCAGTTTTTGGCCCAGCGCATCGCTCTCGGCGTGCGGGTGGAGTTCGGTGACCAGCGCGGTCAGCTCACCGGCCAGTGGGCCATCGAGCACGGTGTCCAGCCACCGGTGTACCGCGTCCTCGAAGTCGGGGTCCGGATCCTGCCAGGTGGTGCGTCGCGCGGCCTCGCGGATCGCCTTCTCGGTGTACCCGTGCAGCCGGTCGCGCAGCGCAGCGGTGATTGCGCCATCCACCGGCCACACCCCGAAGATGTTCTGCCACAGGAACAGTCCGGTTGCCGCGTCGGGGCAGGGGGCGATGGTCTCGGCGTGGGCGACGAACTGCGCCCAGCGCGACGGCACCTGGGACAACACCCCGCTCCGGGCCCGCACATCCTCGCCGCGTTTGGTGTCGTGGGTGGTCAGCGTGGTCATCGCCTGCGGCCACAGCCGCGCCCGGGTGGCGGCACGTTGATGAAACTCCGCCGCCCCCACCCCGAACCGCTGCGGGTCACCCCCGACCTCGTTGAGGGACACCAGCCGGGCGTCGCGGTAGAACAGGCAGTCCTCGCTCGCCTTGGCGGTCACCGCACCGCACAGCTGCTGTAAGCGGGCCGCCGGCTCGCCGCCGGCCGCGATCGCGGCCGCCAAACCCGACGTCATCATCGACAGCGGTGACCTGGACCAGGCCACCTACGCCAAGCTCGCCTCGATCGCGCCGACCATCACCCGGCCCACCGACGCCGGCGCCTCCTGGAACTGGCAGGCGCAGCTGACCTGGATCGGCAAGATCCTCGGCAAGGACGACGCGGCGAAATCGGTGATCGCCGACGCGGCGAACCAGCTGACCCAGGTGCGGATGAAGCACCCGAACTTCACCGGCAAGAGCATCACGGTGATCAACTACACCGGGAACGAAACCACCGTCGCGGTGCGCGAATCGCCGCCCACCGGCTACCTGCAGGGGTTGGGCTTCACCTACAACAGCGCGTTCGAGCGCACCCCCGGCGGCCCGGCGGACATCGTCGTGCAACGCCGGTCCCAAACCGAATACGACGCGTTCAAGACCGACGTCGTCATCGTGTGCCGCAGCGACCCGGCCGCGGGGTCGGGCGGGTTCGCCGGGTTGCCCGGATGGTTCACCGCGGCCAGCGTGACCCTGGTGATCGTGGACAATCCGGCCACCATCGCCGCGCTGAACACCGGCGGTCCGGCCGCCACCGCTTACCTCAACACGTCCCTGGTCGACAGACTCGCCGAGGAAATCCGCTAAGCTTCCGCGGGTTACCGCTGGTGCCCGAGGGGGGGTTCGCATTAGATGGCCGGAAAGCTCTATCGGGTTCCGCGCCGCTGGCCGGCGCTAGTCGGCGCGGCCGCGGCGGGCGCCGTG
>PPEA01000324.1 GCA_002967005.1 Mycobacterium talmoniae | reverse complement strand
AAGAACTGCGCGATGCCGAGAACGGCCATACCGCAGCACATCCCACCACCAGCGGTTTTGCTCGGGCCGGTCCACGCCGACGTGGTTGGGCACGATATCGATGAATCAGCCCCATCCCGCGGGCCCGCGCCGCCGCCGACAACCGCGCCAAGCCCTCGGGGCCGCCCAGTTCGGCCGACACGGTGGTCGGATCGGTGACGTCGTAGCCGTGGCTGGACCCGGTCACCGCGGTCAAGATGGGGGACAGGTACAGATGCGATACCCCGAGCTCGTCGAGATAATCGAGCAGGTTCTGCGCGTCGGCGAAGGTGAACGCGAACCCGCTATCCGGGCCCCGCAGCTGTAAACGGTAGGTGGACAGTACCGGAAAAACCATCGCTCACAGCGTCTTACGCAAGATCATCAGCGAGCGCGCGGGCAGCGTGATCGTCGCGCCGGCCGGTACCACCGTGTCGGTGGCGCCGACCGCGTCGGTGGTGTCCAACTCCGCCGTCCACTGCTGGGCGTAGTCGTCGTTGGGCGTGACGAAGTCCACCGCCGCGTCATGGGCGTTGAAGCACAACAGGAACGAGTCGTCGACCACCCGCTCGCCGCGCGCGTCGGGTTCGGGCAGCGCATCGCCGTTGAGGAACACCATCACGCACTTGCCGAACTCGCTGTCCCAGTCCTGCTGGGTCATTTCCTCGCCGGCCGGGGTCAACCAGGCGATATCGCGGACCTCGTCGCCGCTGCGGATCGGTCGGCCTTCAAAGAACCGACGGCGGCGAAACACCGGATGGTCGCGGCGCAACGCGGTCGCTTTGCGGGTGAAGTCCAGCAGGTCGGCGTTCTTCTCGGCCAGCGACCAGTCCATCCAGGACAATTCGGAGTCCTGACAGTAGACGTTGTTGTTGCCGCGCTGGGTGCGGCCGAACTCGTCGCCGTGCGCGATCATCGGGGTGCCCTGGCTGACCATCAAGGTGGCCATGATGTTGCGCACCTGCCGGGCCCGCAGCGCCAGGATGTCCGGGTCGTCGGTGGGGCCCTCGACGCCGCAGTTCCAGGACCGGTTGTAGCTTTCGCCGTCGCGATTGTCTTCGCCGTTGGCTTCGTTGTGCTTCTCGTTGTAGCTCACCAGGTCGGTCAGGGTGAACCCGTCATGGCAGGTGACGAAATTGATGCTGGCGCTGGGGCGGCGCCCGGTGGCCTCGTACAAATCCGAGGACCCGGTCAGCCGGGAGGCGAACTCGCCGAGCGTCTCGGGTTCGCCGCGCCAATAGTCACGCACCGTGTCGCGGTACTTCCCGTTCCACTCGGTCCATAAACCGGGAAAGTTGCCGACCTGGTAGCCGCCCTCGCCGACATCCCACGGCTCGGCGATCAGCTTGACCTGGCTGACCACCGGATCCTGCTGCACCAGGTCGAAGAACGCGCTCAGCCGGTCGACGTCGTGCAGTTCGCGGGCCAGCGTGGAGGCCAGGTCGAACCGGAACCCGTCGACGTGCATTTCGGTCACCCAGTAGCGCAGCGAATCCATGATCAGTTGCAGGGTGTGCGGGTTGCGGGCGTTGAGGCTGTTTCCGGTGCCGGTGTAGTCCTTGTAGAAGCGCGGATCGTCGTCGGCGAGCCGGTAGTAGGCCGCGTTGTCGATGCCCCGGAAATTGATCGTGGGCCCCAGATGGTTGCCCTCGGCGGTGTGGTTGTAGACCACGTCGAGGATGACCTCGATGCCCGCCTCGTGGAAGGTGCGCACCATCGCCTTGAACTCGGCCACCGCACCGCCGGCGTGGCGGCTGGCCGCGTATTGGTTGTGCGGCGCGAAGAAGCCGAAGGTGTTGTAACCCCAGTAGTTCCGCAGGCCCAGCTCCAGCAGCCGGTGGTCGTGCAGGAACTGGTGCACCGGCATCAGCTCGATGGCCGTGACATTCAACGAATCCAGGTGATCGATGATCACCGGGTGGGCCAGGCCGGCGTAGGTGCCGCGCTGCTCCTCGGGGATACCGGGGTGGGTCTGGGTCATGCCCTTGACGTGGGCCTCGTAGATGACCGTCTCGTGATAGGGGGTGCGCGGCGCCCGGTCCGAGGCCCAGTCGAAATACGGGTTGATCACCACGCTGGTCATGGTGTGGCCCAGCGAGTCGACCATCGGCGGGGTGCCGGTGTCGGACGGGTCGCCCGCCGCGGCCGCCATGTCGTAGGAGAACAGCGCCTGGGTGAAGTCGAAGTCGCCGTGGAACGCTTTCCCGTACGGGTCCAGCAGCAGCTTGCTCGAGTCGCAGCGGTGCCCGGCGGCGGGGTCCCACGAGCCGTGCACCCGGAATCCGTACCGCTGCCCGGGGCCGATGGTCGGCAGGTAGGCGTGCCAGACGTAGCCGTCCACCTCGCCCAGGTCGATCCGGGTCTCGCTGCCGTCCTTACCGATCAGGCACAACTCGACCCGCTCGGCGATCTCGGAGAACAGGGCAAAATTCGTGCCGGCGCCGTCGTAGGTGGCACCCAGCGGGTAACTGCTGCCCGGCCACACGGCGCTGACCGCGGGCCCGCTACCGGTCTCCGCTGGCTGGGTCACTGACTCATTGGACGGCACGAGTCGACTTTATCCGGGTCGGGGGGAAAGCGAGCGCGATGTCACCACCAGCCGGTGGCCGCGGCGATCTGCCGGCCCAGCTCGCCGGACATGGTGCGCACGTAGGTGGCCGACAGGTGATGAGAGTCGTGGTAGATCAGCACATTTCCCTCCACCGCGCGACACATCTCGTGACGGCACAACGCGTCGGACATGTCCAACGGCTTGAGCAGCGGGAACTGCCCGACGAAGTCAAGGGTGGGGTTGTGATCGGACAGCACCTCGGCGCGCTTCATGCCGCAGGACACCGCGTTGCCGCCGTCGGCCAGGCAGTCCGCGGGCTCGAACGGGCCACCGTCTCGCACCAACCACGGGGTGTCCCGCATGGCGAGCACCGGGATGTTGTTGTCGGACAGCGTCTGCCAAATCCCGACATAGCTTGCCGGCATCACGTCGCCGGGTTTGATGTTCCACGGCCGCGTCGACGTGGTGAACACGTAGTCCGGCCGGTCGGCGACCAGCTTGGCCATCGTTTGCTGCACCCAGTCGTGGCACTGCGGGTAGGGGGCGTTGTTGCCCATGATCAGTGGCACTTCCTCGGTGGACAGCGGGCAGCCCATCTTGAGGTAGGTCACCACCTTGAAGTGGTGCATGCGGCCGAGCAGGTCCAGCGCGGTGAGCCAGTGTTCGGCGTGCGAGCCGCCGGCCAAGGCGATGGTGCGGGTGGCGTCGGTGTCCCCGTAGCTGCAGTTGATGATCGCCGGATTCTTGAAGTCGCTGATGCATCCGTCTTTGGTCGACGGCGGCAGGTCCTTTTTGACCTCCAGCACGGTGGGGCGCATCCGCAGCTTGGGCACCCGGGCGTGTTTGATCAGTGCCCGCGCGCCGGGGTAGTCGTGGGCGCTGAGCCCGGACAGCTCCTTGCCGTTGGCGCGCTGCACGGTGACGTGTTCACGCCAGGTGAACGACGTCGCGGTCAGCGCCACCCCGAGCAGCACCACCGTCGAGCCGAGCGCGATCGTCGGTCGGCGCAACCGCACCCGCCACGGAATCTTCGGCGTCGGGTGCGCGGCCGTGGCCGGCCCGCGGTACCGCAGCGGATCCTCGACGAAGCGCAGGGTCAGGTAGGCCAGCACCCCGGAGACCAGCAGGATCGCGGTGCCCTCGAGGAAGTTGGCGTGCCGGTGGCCGGTGTAGGACAACCAGAAGATGAGCAGCGGCCAGTGCCACAAATACAGCGAGTAGGCCATGGCGCCCAGCGTCATCAACGGGGCCGCCGCCAACAGCCGGTTGGGCAACGGCATCCGGTCGCTGGTGCTGGGGTGGGCGTGCCGGTTGGCCCCGGCCAGGATGAACAGCACCGTCGCCCCGACCGGCACCAGCGTCCAGGGTCCGGGGAACTCCTTGACGCCGTTGATCAGTGCCCCGCAGGACAGGATCGCCGCCAGCGCCACCGTGGCGATCAGGGTGCGCAACCACAGCGGCCAGCGGATGTAGGGGACTAGCGCGCCGGCGAGCGCCCCGATCAGCAATTCCCAGGCCCGGGCGAAGCTGTTGTAGTAGGCCTGGGCCTGATCGGCCTGATGCGCGAAGATCGCGTACACGAACGACGCCACCGTCAGCGCGGTGAGCAACACCACGAACGCCGCCCGCAGCCGGCCGCCCAGCGGCCGGCGAAACAGGTAGGCGAAGCCGAAAACCAGCACCAGGAAGGCGATGTAGAACTGGCCCTGCACCGACATTGACCAGATGTGCTGGAGCGGACTGACCGCCTCACCGGCGCGCAGATAGTCGGCCACGGTGTGCGACAGTTCCCAGTTCTGGTAGTACCCCAGGCTGGCCAGGCTCTGGTCGGCGAACGTCTCCCAGCGGGTCTGCGGCTGCACCAGGATGGTGAGCACCCCGGATGCGGCCAGCACCACGACCAGCGCCGGCAGCAGCCGGCGGACCAGTCGGGTGACTTGCGGCGTCACCGCCAGCGACGACGCCGGGTTGAGCGCGGCACGCAACAGCTTGCCGCCAAAAAAGAAGCCGGACAGGGCCAAAAACACGTCGACGCCGCCGGAGACCCGGCCGAACCAGACGTGAAACATGGCGACCAGGGCGATCGCGATACCGCGCAGGCCGTCGAGATCGTGACGGTAAAAACCGCTTGTCCGAGTCCCCATCGCGGCGTCGGGGGCGGGCGCCGGAACGGTCGCACGCGTCGGCCGGGGCGCGGTGAGGGTCAGCATGATCGCCAGACAATCTACCTAATCTGCGGTCTGTCACCCGAGCACCATGACGGCCGAACGGCTGTGAAATCCCCCTCGTTGACCTGAAATCGGGGGTTTGCGTTTGCTCGCCACTGCCCGCCAGACATGGCCCACCGGGGCCGGGGTGCGCACGCCGGTGGCATCCGTGGCACGCCGGGATCGGCGATCCGCGGCGCCGCCGGGCCCAAGGCAGCAAATTAGTGCCGCAAATGAGCATCGCCCGGACCCACCTAGATGTTTACTGAGCGAGCCGCGGCAGAAGACGCTAGCGGTCCGGTTGCTGCGCCAGAATGCCGGTGCGAGGAAGGCTGATATAGCAGTTCAGAGTCGCTATCAGATCAACCGCGTCCAACTTTCCGGAATTTTTGTTGCCGTTAAGCCTACTCTCAAGTAATGTACGCGGCATCCGCTATGGCATAGGTCACAGCGACCTCGCAGCAAAGGAGAAGTTTCGTGCAACCAGCACTTAACCTCGCAGCGGGCGACGGCGTCGTGGCCTTGGGTGCGCCG
>PPEA01000323.1 GCA_002967005.1 Mycobacterium talmoniae | reverse complement strand
GTCGAGCACGCAGTAGCCCGGCTCGTAGGGCGCGCCCCAGGCGCCGTGGGGGCCTTCGTGATCGGGAATCGACACCGCCCAGCCCTCGGCCAGCGCCGCCGCGATCAGCACCAACTCCAGCTGGGCGAAGGAGCCGATCGCCTTGGCGTGCCGCCGCAGCGCATAGGACGGGAAGCAGCGTCGGGTGGTGGCATCGATGGCGCACTGGTACGGCAGCAACGGACCGGACCGCTTGCGGTCGCGGTCGGCCGGCACCAGCACGGTGGTCACCGTGGCCTCGGGCGCGCCGTGGCGGTCGGAGGTGCGGTAGAGCAGTTGCGTCGCGGTGAACGGCTGCGGGATGACGCCGAGAAACGCCAGCTCCACCTCGCGGGAGCGCAGCACGGTGCCGGGCACGGCGTGCTGGAAGCCCGGTGGGGGCAGGTAGAAGGGGTCGTCGTCGGGCTGCAGCGGATGCGCGCCGCGCTGCAGGTCCTCGTGCGGAGCCTGGCCGATCCACTCAACACCGTGTTCACGCGCCAGGCCGTCAAACTCCATTCGGGCATTCTTGCTTAAGAGGGGGTTAAGAATCCAATCCGACTCGCCGTTGCGGCGTCGCCCCGTGCGCCGAGAAGACGCAGATTCGCACCCCGGGCGCCTCGGGAATGCGAATCTGCGTCTGCTCGCGGGTGATGTAAAGCCACCCGGGCCAGCTACCCGGGTGGGCGCAGGGCGGCGAATTCGTCGGTGATCCGCAACTGGGCGTCGGTGAACCGGTACACCGCGGCCGGGCGGCCCCCGCTGCGGCCGGGACTGGGCGGTGCCCCGGTGCGGGTGATGACGCCGCGGCGGGCCAGCACCCGCTGCAAATTGGTGGCGTCGACCTGATAGCCCAGCGCCGCACCGTAAATGTCGCGCAGCGTCGAGACCACGAATTCCCTTGGCGCCAAACCAAATCCGATATTGGTGTAGGACATCTTGGCGACCAGCCGGGTGCGGGCGTGCGCCACCATCGGACCGTGGTCGAACGCCATCGGCGGCAACGTGTTCACCGGATGCCAACGGGTGTCCGGCGGCAGCTCCGGGGTGGCGGGGGAGGGCACCAGGCCCAAAAAGGTGGTCGCGATCATCCGGGCGCCGGGCACCCGGTCGGGGTCGGAGAACACCGCCAACTGCTCCAGGTGCGCCAGTTCACGCAGGTCGACCTTTTCGGCGAGCTGACGGCGCACCGAACTGGTCAGATCCTCGTCGTCGCGCAACCGCCCGCCGGGCAGCGCCCACGCGCCCCGCTCCGGTTCTCGGGCGCGTTCCCACAACAACACGTTGAGCTGCGGTTTCGGTGTATCGGCGGCCGTTCCGGGGGCCGCGTCCGGGTCCGCTTCGAGGCCCCGAACCTGGAACACGACGGCCAGCACTTCGTGGCCGGTGCTACCATACAGCATGTTTTCGATTGTAAGTCGAAAACCTATTCGGCGAAAGGAAACCGCCATGACCGGAGTTATGTCGGCGGACGGCCTGGCCGCCCGCATCGTCGACACGCCCACCGGCTATGCCGGGGTGGACGCCGATGAGCAGTGGGCCGCCGAGATTCGCCGCCTGGCGCGGGCACGCAACGCCACCGTGTTGGCGCACAACTACCAGCTGCCCGCCATCCAAGATGTCGCCGACCACGTCGGTGATTCGCTGGCGCTGTCTCGGATCGCCGCCGACGCCCCCGAGGACACCATCGTGTTCTGCGGCGTGCACTTCATGGCCGAGACCGCCAAGATTTTGAGCCCGGACAAGACCGTGCTGATCCCCGACCAGCGGGCCGGGTGCTCGCTGGCCGACTCGATCACCGCCGAGGAGCTGCGCGCTTGGAAGGACGAGCACCCCGACGCCGCGGTGGTGTCCTACGTCAACACCACCGCCGCGGTCAAGGCGCTCACCGACGTGTGCTGCACCTCGTCGAACGCCGTCGACGTGGTCGCCTCCATCGACCCCGACCGTGAGGTGCTGTTCTGCCCCGACCAGTTCCTCGGCGCCCATGTGCGCCGGGTGACCGGGCGGGAGAACCTGCACGTGTGGGCCGGCGAATGTCACGTGCACGCCGGCATCAACGGCGACCAACTGGCCGACCAGGCGCGCGCCCACCCCGACGCCGAACTGTTCGTGCACCCGGAGTGCGGTTGCGCGACCTCGGCGCTGTACCTGGCCGGGGAAGGCGCGGTCCCCGAGGACCGGGTCAAGATCTTGTCCACCGGCGGCATGCTCGACGCCGCCCGCGCCACCCAGGCGCGGCAAGCTGCTGGTCGCCACCGAGGTGGGCATGCTCTACCAGCTGCGCCGGGCCGCACCCGAGG